>JBBSUS010000586.1:0-2499 GCA_038234195.1 Hyphomicrobiales bacterium
GCCGTCCGCGCCATCGGCTACAACCCCTTCGCCGCGGCTTTTTCGGGCCTGCGCGTTGGGCGGATCAAGTTCTGGCTCTTCGCCATGACGGGTCTGGCCGCAGGGCTCGCATCGGTGATGCTGACCAGCCGCCTGGGTTCGACCAGGCCGTCGATCGCCCTTGGCTGGGAGATCGACATCATCACCATGGTGGTTCTGGGCGGCGTCTCCATCAATGGCGGCACCGGGTCGATCCCCGGCGTGGTGCTGGCCGCCTTCGTCATGGGGCTCGTGCTCTTCGGTCTCGGCCTTCTCAACGTGCCCGGCATCATCATGTCGATCGTGACCGGCGCGATGCTGATCGCCGTCATCGCCCTGCCGAAGATCGTCGCACGGCTTTCGGCCCGTATGCAGCGACGGACACAATGAGCGTGGAGCGTTCGGTCCCGGCGCCGAGGATGGAGAAGATCGCCTTCCGCATGCAGTTGAAGCTGGGCATGGCGGCCGAGTACAAGACCCGACACGACGAGATCTTTCCCGAACTGGTTGCGCTGCTGCGCCAGACGGGCGTGCGCGACTATTCGATCCATCTCGACGCCGAGACCAACGCTCTCTTCGCCGTGCTCTGGCGGCCGGCTGACCACGGCATGGACGCTCTGGCCGACCATCCCGTCATGCGCCGATGGTGGACCATGATGGCCGACGTGATGGTGGTAGAGGCTGACGATGAACCGGTCGTGACGCCACTCGAAACGCTCTTCCATCTGGCCTGACGGGATGACCGATCCCCGTTTTGTCGCCGTCTTCGACATCGGCAAGACCAACGCCAAGCTGGCCCTGCACGACCTTGCGTCGGGTCAGGACGTATTCGTCGAAAGCCAGCCCAACACCGTCGTCGCCAGCGATCCCTATCCCCATTACGACGTGGAGGGGCTCTGGCGCTTTTTGACAGCGGCGCTGAAGCACGCCGGCAAGACCGCCCCGATCGACGCGATCTCGGTGACGACCCACGGCGCGTCGATCGCCCTCGTGGGGGGCGATCCGGACGGGCCGAACGGCGGCCTCGTGCTGCCCGTTCTCGACTATGAAAGCGACGCACCGGAGGCGTCGCGGGCGGCCTATGATGCGGTACGACCGGCGTTTTCCGAGACCTTCTCGCCGCGCCTGCCGAACGGCCTCAATGTCGGCGCCCAATTGTTCTGGCTGGAAGCAACTTACCCGCGAGCTTTCGCGAAAACCCGGCATGCGCTGACCTATCCGCAATACTGGACCTGGCGCCTGACCGGCGTCGCCGCCAGCGAGGTCACCTCGCTCGGCTGCCACACCGACCTCTGGATGCCCGGCAAGCGCCGCTTCTCGTCGCTGATCGTGGACCGCGGCTGGCAGCGGCTGTTCCCGCAAATGCGCGCAGCCTTCGAGACGCTGGGCCCACTACGCCGGACGCTCGCCCCCGATCTCGGACTCGGCGAACGCCCCATCCCGGTCCTTTGCGGAATCCACGATTCCAACGCCTCGCTCCTGCCGCATCTCTTCACCCGCAGCGCGCCGCTGACCGTGCTCTCGACGGGAACCTGGATCATCGCCATGGCGGTCGGCGGTTCGCTCGATCGGCTTGACGAGGCCCGCGACGCACTGGCCAATGTCGATGTCGTCGGCACACCCGTGCCCTCCTCCCGTTTCATGGGCGGCCGCGAATTCGATCTCCTGACCGGCGGCCAGACCGTTGTGCCGAGCGACGGCGAAATTGCTGCGCTGGAAGCAAAGGGCGTCACGATCCGGCCGACATTCGCGCCGGGAACAGGGCCGTTTCCTTCGTCCAAAGGGGAATGGTCGGTCGATCCGGGCTCCCTGACGGCGGGAGAGAGAACGGCCGCCGCCAGCATCTATTGCGCCGAATTGTCGGCAACGATGCTCGAACTGACCGACGCCGGCGGGCCGACCAGCGTCGAGGGGCCCTTCGCGCGCAACCGGCTGTTCCTGGCCCGTCTGGCCGCGACGACCCGCCGGACCGTCGAAGCATCGGTCAATGCCACCGGCACGACCGCCGGTGCAGCGATGCTTGCACGCCCGCATCTGCACGAAATACAATCGCCCAAAGCAGGCATCGAAGACCTTCAACTTTAGAACATCGGACTTTCGATCGGACATGGAGCCTGGTGCTTCGATGTCATTCCAACATTCGATGCGCCGGTCGGAGCCGCCAAGGCCCAATGTGGCAGGCCTCTCCGACGATCACCGAACACAAGTGGAATCGGTACCGGGTTAATCGGGCCGGATCAGATCAACCGATCTCGCCGCCGCCAGCAGCCTCCGGCAAGGCAACGACGCAATCTGGTGGTTCTTGCAAACAGCCGCATCGATCCCCGGACTTTGAACTTGAAAACCCGGCCTCTTTTGGTCGGCTATTCTTCGATACACTCTGATTTCAAAAGCTGCGCGTATCTTCAATAACCTTGCCATCGTTTGGTAAATCATTGATTCTGAAGAATTCCACCTCACCGCGGACCCGAAATTCTTCGC
>JBBSUS010000587.1:0-2496 GCA_038234195.1 Hyphomicrobiales bacterium
CACGGTCGTCGAGCCCGCCATGGCGCCGTCTGCGGCGCTGCACGCCCATCTGGAACTCGCCGACATCCCGATCATCGACAAGGCCACGCTCGTCGTTCTCGGCAATGACGATTTCCTGATGGCGATGATCCGCGATGGCGAGAGCGAAAACGCGGTTCAGGACTACGTGGCCTGGAGCGTGTCGGCGTCGCGGGCCCTCGGCGTCAAATGCATCAATGCCGGCGGTTCGGCGGCCTTCAAGGAAAACGTCAGGAGCTTCGGCTTCGAGGATGAGGTGCCCGACTACGGCGTTTCGTCGCGAAACATCGTCAAGACGCTGCAGAGCGCCGTGACCGGCCTCGGCATTCCGCATCCGCTGCATGTCCACTGCAACAATCTCGGCGTGCCAGGTGAAAGCGTGGGTGCCGCCGAGGCGACGATCAAGGCGGCCGAAGGCCAGCCATTGCACCTGGCGCATATCCAGTTCTACGGCTACGGCACCGAGGGCACGCGCAAGTTCTCGTCGAAGGGCCAGCATCTGGCCGCACTGGTCAATGCTTCGAGGGACGTGACCGTCGATATCGGCCAGGTGATGTTCGGGCAGACGGTGACGGTCTCCTCAGACGAATTGCGCCAGTTCGCCGGGCGAGCGGGAGGCAGCCCGAAGAAGTCGGTGATCTTCGACCACGAGGCCAATGGCGGCGGCGTGGTGCCCCAGAACTACAAGCAGTCGAGCTATTTCAACGCCCTGCAATGGGCGATCGGGCTGGAACTGTTCCTGCTGATCGAGGACCCGACGCGGGTGTTCTTCACCACCGACCACCCGAACGGTGCGCCCTTCACCAGCTATCCCGACATCTTTGCGCTGCTGATGAGCCGCGACGTGCGCCAGCGCTGGCTGGAGGCTTTGCCGGCCTCGGTCGTCAAGATGACCAGCCTGCCGGAAATCGAGCGCGAATATACGCTGGCAGAGATCGCGACCATGACCCGCATGGCGCCGGCGCGGCTGCTCGGCACCTCCGACCGCGGCCATCTGGGCGAGGGCGCCGTCGCCGATATTTCGGTCTACCGGCCCGGCGACGACACCGCGGCGATGTTTGCCAAGGCTGCCTATGTGCTGAAGGACGGCGTCACCGTCGTGAAGGACGGCACGGTGGTCAAGCGCACCAGGGGCCGCACGCTCACCGTCCAGCCGCAGACCGACAAGGCGATGGACAAGCGTCTCGAAGCCTATTTCGACGAAAAGTTCGGGCTGCCCAAACGCTGGTTCGAAGTGCCCGAGCACGCCTTTTCCCGCAACGATCCGTTCAAGGTGGTGCCATGTCGGACGTGATGGAAAGCCAGGGCTCGGCTGCCGAGGACGCGCCCAAAGACCCTGGGCAAGCCATGGTGATCAATGGCGTGCGCATCGACGACACCTTTGCCGAGGCCTTTCCGATGCGCGGCACGGCCATCCAGGTGACCGCCGACAGCGAGCGATGGGCGTTGGAGGCAGCGCGTTCCTTCACCGGCTTTGCCACGTCCGTGATTGCCTGCGGCTGCGAGGGCGGCATCGATCGGGTGCTGCCCGCGCATGAGACCCGCGATGGCCGGCCCGGCGTGCGCATCCTGCTCTTCGCCATGGACACCAAGGGCTTGGCCAAGCAGCTCGGCACCCGCCTCGGCCAGTGCATCCTGACCAGCCCGACCTCGGCCTGCTACGCCGATCTGGACGGCGAGACGCAGATCGATCTCGGCAATGCCATCCGCTATTTCGCCGATGGCTGGCAGATCTCCAAGAAATTTGGGGACAAGCACTTCTGGCGCATGCCGGTCATGGAAGGCGAGTTCGTCTGCGAGGCGACCACGGGCGTGTCCAAGGAGGGCGTCGGCGGCGGCAACCTTCTCTTCATGGCGCGCACCCGTGCCCAGGCGCTGGCGGCGGCGGAAGTCGCCGTCGCGGCGATGCACATGGTGCCGGGAGCGATCATGCCGTTTCCGGGCGGCATCGTGCGATCCGGCTCCAAGGTCGGCTCGAAATACGCCGCACCCGCCTCGACCAACGATGCCTACTGCCCGACGCTGAAGGGCGTGGTCGAGACCGCGCTCGATCCCGATATCGGCTCGGTGCTGGAGATCGTCATCGACGGATTGACCGAACAGGCGGTGGCCGATGCCATGCGGGTCGGACTGAAGGCTGCGATCGATCTCGGCCCGCAAGAAGGCGCGCTTCGGATCGGCGCCGGCAATTACGGCGGCAATCTGGGGCCGCATCACTTCCATCTCAAGGATCTGGCGCCATGACCGGCCTCGTCTTCACCCTGAAGGCCGAACCGGACCAGCGGCTCGACCTGTCGCAACTGACGCCGGCAACGCTCGCCGACATGTCACATGGCGAGATCGCCGCCCTGGCCATCGGAACGTCCCGGCATCAGCTGACCGTCGGCGACGTCTTCGACGTCTCCGGCGCATCCGGCGAGACGCTGCGCTTTGCCGGCGGCTCGTCGCGTTTCGACCGGATCGGCGAGGCGATGGCGG
>JBBSUS010000588.1:0-2480 GCA_038234195.1 Hyphomicrobiales bacterium
GGCATTACCATTCGCGAGATCGGGGTGCTGCATTTCATCCCGATCGCGAGCCGCGCCTATCTGCAGCGCGTCGGCGTGCCGGCCTCGCGCGCGAGCATCGCCAACCACACCTTCCTCCAATGCGGCTACTACGAAGCCGAAACGCCGGCGTGGGAGCTGTGGAAGACACTATCGGAAGGCGGGCGGCTGACCCATTCGTCGGAGGATACGCTGTCCTATTATTCGATGGTCAAATGCGGCGCGGGCATCGGCCTGCTTGGCAATTACGTCCTGATCGAACCGAGCCTGGTTCCCATCGAACTCGGCATCCACATCCCGCTTCAGCTCTATGCGGTCGTCGAAACCGATCGACTTCGCTCGAAACCCGTCTCGGCCGCCTTCGACTGGCTGATCGAGGTGTTCGAGACGAACCCGATGTTCGGAAAGGAACTCGCCGTGCGTCCTTCGAAGTCACCGCCGGAACAGGATTTCCGGTCGTTCTTCAATTTGGCCGAGCCGAGTTCAAATTAGCGGTCGCAGCCACCTCTTCGGCGATATCCAGATAGGCGTTCGCGATATCTTCGAGGAATGCCGGAAAATCCTGAGGCAACAAGGTCGGCTCGGCAAGAAGCCGTGCGATCATCTCGGTGTGGAGCTTCACGCGGTCGAAAATCTCGGACCGCAGTTTGTCGACTGAATTGTCGTCGTACAGGGTTTCTTCCTCGGAAACGTTGCTGCGCACTGAGATGGTCATTCGTAATGTCCTACATTGTCCCATTCACCTTCCACGCGGAATAGGACTTCGCTGTTGCTGTCGACGGTAATCGGATCGCGATGGACCGGAATATGTCCCTCGATCATGATGTAAGGCTCTTCGTGGTCGAGGACGTAGGTCTCCTTGCCCTCCAGGACGGAAAACCCGAGAAGCTTGACCCAAAGACGCGTCAGGCGCGGCTCTGACTGGGTGATGATGCGCGTGAACCCCTTGCGCGCCACGTGATCGAAGGTCGCGAGGATGCAGCGCTTGATGATGAAGGGGTTGCGATATTTCTCGCGGAAGCAGGTGCGCTCGTATTTCGCAAAGCCGGCGAACCATCGGATGCGCAAGGAGCCGATCGGCTCATCACCATCGTAGAAGACGAAATGCGTCGACTGCTGATCGTTGCCATCGAAGATGTAGCTTGCGGGTATGCCTTGCTCATGAACGAAGCAAATGCTGCGCAGGATCGTGATGTCGCGCATCTGCTCGGGTGTCGTCGCGACTACGATTTTAAGGCTGTTTGCGCCTTTTGAACCAGAAATTGTCATGGATTGGTCACCTCGCCAGTGAATGACCTTTCAAAGCGCGGTTTTCCGAGTCATAGAAGGAATAAGAATTTGTAGGGGTATTCAGATATGAAAGACCCAAGATGAAGGATCTTCGCGACTGCACGGACTGGATTGCCCAGACCGCAGCAGAAGGGGCGCGCCTCTGGGGCGATGACCCTTCGAAGATTCGCCGCCACATGCAGAGCCGTCTCGAAGCGCTTCCTGTCCGCGACCAGCGACGGATCGACGAGACGTTCCGTTTTTCGGCTTCGGCCACCCACAACAACTTTCCGGTCTGAACATCGATGCCAACGTCAAAGCTCTCGAGCCGCCCCATCACCGACCTTCGTGCGATCGACAGTCATGTCGGTCAGCGAATACGCGAAATTCGCCGGACGCGACGACTTTCGATGGAAGAGATGGGTCGTCAGGCCGGAATCACCTACCAGCAGATTCAGAAGTACGAGAGCGGGAGCAACCGCGTCAGCGCCTCGATGCTCTACATGATCGCGACGATCCTGGGTGTTGAAGTCTCCGACTTCTACGCCGGTCTCGAATGTGCGCAGGACAAGGACAACGAGAGCATCGCTTCGGAAATCGACCAGATCTCCGACCGCGCCGTTCGCAGCGACGTGCGACGCCTCGTCCAGGGCATCCTGCGCATTTCGCGCTGAGACCCGGCTGCGGTGGAGCGCTCGGGTTCGCCTCCGGCTTGTGACGGCGTGCGTTTACGCGCGTGAAGCCGGAAAACACCTTAGCAATTTCGAATTTTCGGGATCCTCAGATCCCTGCCGTTGCAAGCACACGATCCGCGCCTGAGTGATCGGCAGGGCAGCTGCGCGACCTGTACGTCGCGCGCTCATGCTCATGTCGGCCAAGAGCTGCCTGGTCGATATTGCGCAGAGAAACCGGTTTCCCGCGACGCCAAAATGCCCGCAGCCGGCCGTGCTCAGCGGTGTCGGCTAAGCGTCGTCAGTCTCGCTTGCGGCGAAGACGCACCACGACGTCGACATTGACGATCTCCATGCCCTCCGGGGCCTGGGGCATCTGCTCCAGCCTCAAGCCGTCACCGGGAATGTCGATCATCGTGTGATCGTCCTCGACGAAGAAATGATGGTGGTCGGATGTGTTGGTGTCGAAATACGTCCGTTGCCCCTCGGCCGACAGCGGCCGCACGAGACCTGCGTCCGTGA
>JBBSUS010000589.1:0-2478 GCA_038234195.1 Hyphomicrobiales bacterium
CGACAATGTCTTTGCGACCCCCCTACAGCAGAAGCCGCTGGAATTCGGCGCCGATGTCGTCGTCTATTCTGCGACCAAGCACATCGACGGCCAGGGCCGATGCCTCGGCGGCGTCATCCTGTCCTCGAAGCAGTGGATCGACGAGAACCTCCACGACTATTTCCGCCACACCGGCCCGTCGCTGTCGCCCTTCAACGCCTGGGCGCTGCTGAAAGGCCTTGAAACCCTGCCGCTGCGCGTTGCACAGCAGACGCGTTCCGCCGCGAAGGTCGCCGATTTCCTCGCCGAGCGCAGCGACACCGGCAGGGTGATCTATCCCGGCCGCGCCGACCATCCCGATGCGGCGATCATCGCCAAGCAGATGACCGGCGGGTCGACGCTGATCGCCTTCGAGGTCAAGGGCGGCAAGGCCGAAGCCTTCCGCTTTCTGAACGCGCTGGAGGTGATCCTGATCTCCAACAACCTCGGGGATTCGAAGTCGATCATCACCCATCCGGCGACGACCACCCACAAGAACCTGAAGCCGGAAGCGCGCGCCGAACTTGGCATCTCCGACGGCATGCTGCGCCTGTCGCTCGGGATCGAAGATGTCGACGACCTCATCGAGGATCTCGAAGGCGCGCTGGCGGCGATGTGAACGCCGGCAGCGTCATTTCAAGGCTCAGGCCGGCGGTGTGCGGCCACGGAAGCCGCGCACCGCCAGCCGGACACGAAACACGAAGGTCCACGCCGTCAGCCCGGCAAAGGCGTAGGCCAGCGCCGGGAACATTCCTGGAAAAAGGCAGAACAGCAGGAAGAAGACCAGCGTCTCGCCACCTTCCATCAGGCCCGTGGTGAACTTGAGCGCCTTGCCGCCACGGTCTTCTTCCGACAACCCTCCCCGCGACTGGGCCCTCACCGACTGGCCCTTCCCCGACTGGCTCCTCCCCGACTGACCGATCTGCTCGGCCATGATGGCGTAGGCGAGCACGCTGGCGCCATTGGCGTAGAAGGTGAACAGCAGGACGCAGGCGGCGACAGCGTTGGCAGCGGGGTCGAGGATGGCGAAGGCCAGCGGGACCGCGCCGTAGAAGACGAAGTCGAAGACGATATCGAGAAACCCGCCGAGAAGCGTCTTCTGGTTCGACACCCGGGCCACCGCTCCGTCGAGACCATCGGCGAGCCGCGACAAGAGGACCAGCGCGAGACCGATCCCCGGATGGTCGAGAGCGATGGCCGCGGCAGCGAACAGCCCGACGGCGAGCCCGGCAGCCGTCATCGCATTAGGGCCGATGCCGCACGTCACGAGCCCCCGCGCCACCGCTTCGATGGCCGGCTTGATCAGTGTCGTCGCCTGTCGATCGAACACCTCGATAACCCTCGCTTGGCGCTGTCGGACATGCCCAGGTCGCCACCGCAGTAATCCCGCTCCCTTGCCGCCCGGCCACTTGTTGACCGAACGCCGCGGGGCGGCGATAAAACCCGAACGGCATGTTTATCGACCGAAACGCAAGGCCCCCATGTACCAGGCGACGACGCGGCAGATCACGGTGACCGTGACACCGACCTATCTGGAAGACCAGTCCCAGCCCGAAGCGCAACGCTGGGTCTGGGCCTACACGGTCGAAATCGAGAACGGCGGCGAAACGCCGGCGACGCTGCGCGCGCGCTATTGGCAGATCACCGACGCGAACGGCCATGTCGAGGAAGTGCGCAGTCCCGGCGTCGTCGGTGAGGAACCGCATCTGTCACCGGGCGACAGCTTCACCTACACCTCGGGCTGTCCGCTCGCGACACCCTCGGGCTTCATGCGCGGCCACTACCGCATGCAGGGCCAGGACGGAGTGTTCTTCGAGGTCGAAATCCCGGCCTTCTCGCTAGATCTGCCGCAGAAGGCGCGGGTGTTGAATTAGGTATCCGATGCCGGCTGATCGCCGCAACCCAGCTCAATCAGCATCAATTCGACGATGTCGGCCAACTTCGGCAATTCCTCATGGACCACCTGCCAGAGAATGGGGCGTTCGATCGACTCGTACTCGTGGCGCAGGATGTTGCCGATCCCACGGATCGATCTCCAGTCGATTGACGGATAGCGGTCAGTCAATGAGTCCGGCAAGCTCTTCGCCGCTTCGGAGATGATGAGCAGTGCACGTTCCGTTCCGCGAAAAAGAAGATAGTCGTCTTCGAGTTCTTCTATATGCCGGCCGGACATCGCCTTCCGAATGCACACGATCTCGTCGCGAATATGCTTGAGCCGAATGTGAGGCGACTTGCTTGCTGCCATCAGAAAATCTGCACGGCCTCGGATTCGGCGCTAGAGCGAACATATCTCGAGAGACCCTTTCGGGTCCCGTAACCGATTTCATGGCCCGGAACAGCATCTTGCAGTGCCGAGTAGGCCCCGACGAAACGGCCAAGCGCATAGAAGCTCTCGTCCGATGGATCGACGAACACGTCGATATCGGAATCCGGACGAGCCTCGTTACGGGCGTATGAGCC
>JBBSUS010000590.1:0-2458 GCA_038234195.1 Hyphomicrobiales bacterium
ATGCAAGGCGTTCTTCGCCTCCGGATCGACGGTCTTGCCGACGGCCAGCAACAGCACGTTTTCCTCACTGAACTGCGGTCGATCGAGAGCGCCGGCGATGCGCCCCTCATGCATGACCACGATGCGATCGGAGACGCCGATGACCTCTTCCATGTCGCTCGAGATCATCAGAACTGCGACGCCATCGTCGGCCAGTCCGCGCATCAAGCGATAGATTTCGGACTTGGCGCCGACGTCGATGCCCCGCGTCGGCTCGTCGAAGATCATCACCCTCGGCGTCATGGCGAGCCACTTGGCCAGCACGACTTTTTGCTGATTGCCGCCGGACAACTGACCGGCCAGAGTCGCCAGTGTCGGCGCCTTGATCGCGAGATTGCGCCGCTGCTTTTCCGCGGTTTCGCTCTCGGCACCGTGCGAGACGAAGATTCCGGTGGCATGCGCCCAAAGGTTCGGCAGGGATACGTTCTGGACGATCGGCAGGTCGAGCAGTACGCCCTGAGCCTTGCGATCCTCGGGAACGAGAAAAATGCCACGGGCGACGGCATCCGAAACATGGTTGGGGCAGAAGCTCTCGTCGGCCATTTCAAAGTGGCCGCCATAGACCGGATCGACACCGAATATCGCGCGCGCAAGCTCGGTGCGGCCGGCGCCGACCAACCCTGCGAGGCCGAGAATTTCCCCCTTGCGCAATTGCAGGCTGACGGGCTGCGCCGGATAGGCGGCGGTGCGGATATCGACGACCGACAGGGCGATTTCGCCGGGGGCCGCCGCCGGCGGTGCCGACCGAACCTTGAGATCACGGCCGATCATCAGCTGCACCATGCGGTCATGCTCGATCTCGCCCTTGGCCAGGGTACCGGCGAGAATGCCGTCTCGCAGGACGATGACCCTGTCGGCGACCTCCTGGACTTCATGGAGCCGGTGGGAGACGAAGATCACGCAGATGCCTTCGTGTCTCAGGCCCTTGATGACGTCGAGAAGCCTTGCCGTTTCGGACAACGGCAGGCTCGATGTCGGTTCGTCAAGGATGACCAGACGCGCATGAACCGAGAGCGCCTTGGCGATCTCGACCATCTGGCGCTGGGCAAGCGACAGATTGGCCAAGGGCGTGGCGGCGGTGAAATTCGCACCGATCCGTTCCAGCAACGGAGCGGCCATTTCGCGCTGCTTCCGGTTGTCCACCAATCGTAACAAACCCGAACGGGGTTCGCGGCCGATATAGATGTTGGCCGCGACGTCGAGATTGTCGAACAGGTTGAGTTCCTGGTGCACCAGGGCGATGCCGGCGCCCATGCTATCGACGACAGTCAGGGACGGTCGCACAACACCATCGACGGTGATGGTGCCTCGATCGGGCGCGATCACGCCGCCCATGATCTTCATCAGGGTCGATTTTCCGGCGCCATTCTCACCGACGAGGCCGATGACTTCGCCCGGGCCGACACTCATCGAGAAGCCGTTGAGGGCAACAACGCCTGGATAGACCTTGCTGACACCGGAAAGCTGGAAGAATGGATCCGGTCGCGCCTCACCGGCGAAGACGGCAGCTGTACTCATGATCGCTCGAGCTTTGCGCCATCCTCAGGAGGAACGACGATACCGACCGCGCCGGGTGAGCTTACAGGACAACCGGGTGCGGCAAAGCCGCCCCCGGTCGCGTTTCATCTCACTGACCAGACATCGTCTTGAGATTCTTCACATAGGCGTCGATATCGCCCTCGTAGAGAATCTTTGTCGGGATGATGATCTGCTTATCTTCAGGGACCTTCGACTTGTCGCCGTCGAGGTAGGAGGCCATCAGCTTGAAGCCCTGATAGGCCCACTCGAAGGGCTGCTGCACGACGGTTCCGGAGATCGTCCCCTCCTTGACGCCGCCGAGGGTGATGGGATCGTCGTCGAACCCGACGATCGTGATCTTGCCGAGTTCGCCCGATTCCTTCAGCGCCTGATAAATCTGTGGCGTATTGTAGGAATAGAAGCCGACCATGCAGGTGATGTCGGGGTTGGCCGTCAGCACGTCGGAGACGTTGGCCTTTGCACGGGTCTGGTCGCCGCCGTCGCCGCGGGTGTCGACGAGGGTAATCTCCGTGCCCTTGAGACCATCGGTGAAGCCTTGGGCACGCTCCTTGTAGTTGGCGGCATCGAGCAGACCGACGAAGCCCATGCATTTGCCGCCCTTGGGCATGGCCTTCTTTGCGATGTCCGCTGCCTGGTTACCGGCCTGCACGTTGGACGAGCCGATATAGGCGATGCGGTTACTCTGTGGTGCATCAGAGTCGGTGGTGAACAAGGCGGTTTCGCCGGCGATCTTGTTCAACACTTCTGTGGCCTTCGGATCCACCGCCGAAACCATGATCGCCTTGACGCCGGCAGCCGCCAGATTGTCCATCAGAGCCTGCTGGCTCGCCACGGTTCCCTGGTCGGGATACTTGAACTCCAACGTGTAGTTGGGCAGTTC
>JBBSUS010000591.1:0-2450 GCA_038234195.1 Hyphomicrobiales bacterium
AAAAGGGCAACGCCGCGACCTTCGATATCGAGCGCATCGACGCCATCGAGCGCGAGACCAAGCACGATGTCATCGCATTCCTGACCCATGTCGCAGAGATCGTCGGCCCTGACGCGCGTTTCATTCACCAGGGCATGACCTCCTCGGACGTGCTCGATACGTGTTTCAACGTCCAGCTCACCCGTGCCGCCGACATTCTCCTTGCCGATGTGGACGCGTTGCTCGCGGCGCTGGAACGGCGTGCCTTCGAGCATCGCGATACGCTCACCATCGGCCGTTCGCACGGCATCCATGCCGAGCCGACGACCTTCGGCGTCAAACTGGCGCTGGCCCATGCCGAATTTTCCCGAAGCCGCGAGCGTCTCGTGGCGGCTCGGGCCGAGGTCGCGACCTGCGCCATCTCCGGCGCGGTCGGCACCTTCGCCAATATCGATCCGCGCGTCGAGGTGCATGTTGCCAAGGCCATGGGCCTTACCCCCGAGCCGGTTTCGACACAGATCATCCCGCGTGACAGGCACGCCATGTTCTTTGCCACCCTCGGCGTCGTTGCATCGTCGATTGAACGGCTCGCCACGGAAATCCGCCATCTGCAGCGCACCGAGGTGCTCGAGGCCGAAGAGTATTTCGCACCGGGCCAGAAGGGCTCGTCGGCGATGCCCCACAAGCGCAATCCGGTGCTGACCGAGAACCTCACCGGCCTCGCCCGCATGGTTCGCTCGGCCTCGATCCCCGCGATGGAGAACGTCGCGCTGTGGCACGAGCGGGACATCTCCCACTCCTCGGTCGAGCGTTATATCGGGCCCGACGCGACGGTCACTCTCGACTTCGCGCTCGCCCGTCTCACCGGTGTCGTCGACAAGCTGCTCGTCTATCCCGAGCGAATGCTCGCCAATCTCAACCGGTTCAAGGGCCTCGTCCACTCTCAGCGAGTGCTGCTGGCGCTGACCCAGGCCGGCGTTTCCCGCGAGGATTCCTACCGGCTGGTGCAGCGCAATGCGATGAAGGTCTGGGAGCATGACAAGGATTTCCTGACAGAACTCCTTGCCGACAAGGAGGTGACGGACGCCCTGCCCGAAGCTGAAATCCGCGAGAAATTCGATCTCGGCTATCACACCAAACATGTCGGCACGATCTTCGAACGTGTGTTTGGCCGCAGCGTTTGAAGGCCATTTCTAGTCAGTGATTGACGCCGATCGTCCCGGCTGGGCAACACTCAACTTGGCTGACCGCTCTTCGATCGTCGACACCCGACACCCGACACCCGACACGCAAAAAATGGGGAATGGAGATGGCCGGATACGGCAAGCCGAAAAGCGGCAAGCGCAACTATCTCGTGATCGGGCTGGTGGTGTTCGTCGTGGCGCTGGTCGTCTACTTCCTGTTCTTCACCGGCCAAGCCGACAAGTCCACCCGCACCAATGTGCCGCTGAAACCGTCAGCACAGAGCGAAGCCCCCGAACCCGCGCCGAACGCGTCCCCTGCTCCTGACGAAATCCCGACATCCCAGCAAGCCAAATAAGAGCGCCAAGCGTTCGTCTGCGCCGCCTTGCACCGGCAGTTGACGCGGGGGCGTTGCGGTCGCATTTCAGCACCATGCGAGTTTCAGAAGCCGACATCATCATCGTGCCCGGTTACAAGGGTTCCTCCGACAACCACTGGCAGTCACGCTGGGAGCGCAAGCTTTCGACGGCGAAGCGGGTTGAGCAGGCAGAATGGTCCAAACCCGTGCGGGAGGATTGGACAGCCAAAGTCGCCGAGGCGGTCAACGCCGCAACTCGCCCCGTGGTGCTCGTCGCCCACTCGCTCGGCGTCGCCGCCGCCGTACAGGCGATCTCGGCCTTCGATAAGCCCGTCGTCGGCGGTTTCTTCGTCGCGCCACCGGACGTCGCGAGTGACACGATCCGGCCGAAGCATCTCAAGACCTTCGGGCCCTATCCACGCGATCCATTGCCTTTTCCCAGCGTCGTGGTCGCCAGCCGCAATGATGGCTTCTCGTCCTTCGAGAGCGCCGAAGACATCGCCGGCGCCTGGGGCTCGCTCTTCGTCGACGCCGGCGACGTCGGTCACCTCAATGCCGAAAGCGGCCACGGTCCCTGGCCGGAAGGCCTTTTGACCTTCGCGAAGTTCCTGTCGAAGCTGCGATTGCCGCAATAACACCATCTGCCGACGACGCTGACGCGTCAGGCCGCTGAAGAAGTTACGAATGTCTCAAATGCATCAGAGGCTTGAGACATCCGCAAAAAGACCACGAGGCATATTCAATGGCTCTTGGTCTTAGTCTACCGCGCAGCCGCGCACCGACCGACGTTTCTCGGCCAATCACGATCAATCCCGCGACGCGGTCGCCAGTGCTGCTGCCCCAGATGTGATCACGCCGAAATCCGAGCCGACGCAGACGTAGCGATAGCCCTTGGCGCGGTATCGCTTGGCATCTTGCGGCGTCAAAGCAT
>JBBSUS010000592.1:0-2442 GCA_038234195.1 Hyphomicrobiales bacterium
CACGGCTTCCAACGTGCGCTCCTGTTTCACCAAGGCCGGCGGAGCCATGGGCGAGAGCAACTCCGTCGCCTTCATGTTCGACCATGTCGGCGAGATCATCTACCCGGCTTCGGTCGGTAGCGCCGACAAGGTGCTGGAGGCAGCGATCGAGGCGGGCGGCGACGACGTCATCTCGGACGAGAACGGCCATACGATCATCACCGCGTTCGAGGATATCGGCGACGTGTCGACCGCGCTCGAAAAGACCCTTGGCGAGGCCCAGAGCGTCAGGCCGATCTGGCGGCCACAGACCGGAACGCCGGTCGACGCCGACAGGGCGGAAAGCGTCCTGCGCCTGATCGGCAATCTCGAAGACGACGACGATGTCCAGAACGTCTACGCCAATTTCGAGGTCGACGACGAGGTGATGGCGAAGCTGTCCGCCGCCTGAACAGGACCAATTCGTTTCGAAAGCGGCGGTCCTCGGGCCTCCGTTTGCGTCTGGGCGCCGGTTCAGCGCAGTGCGCTCCCCTCTTTGGGGCGAGGCGACCACGGCGATCGGCGTTTATCCGTATTAGTTTTTGTTTTGTTCACTCTTCGTATTCGTAATGGCTTTCCAGAACCCGGTGATTCGGGGTAAGCAAAAGGTTAAGAATATGTTGCAGGAGCGAACCATTCGCATCATCGGCATCGATCCGGGCCTGCGGCGCACCGGCTGGGGCATCGTGGAGACCGAGGGCAACGCGCTGCGGTTCCTGGCCAGCGGCACGGTGTTGTCCGATGCCAAGACCGACCTCGCGACGAGGCTGCGCCAACTCTACGAAGGCCTCACCACGGTGATGGTGAACTTCGCGCCGGAGGAGGCGGCTGTCGAGCAGACCTTCGTCAACAAGGATGCGGTTGCCACCCTCAAGCTCGGCCAGGCCCGCGGCATCGCCATGCTGGTGCCCTCGCTCGCCGGCCTGCCGGTTGCCGAATACGCGCCCAACGCGGTCAAGAAGGCGGTGATCGGCGTCGGGCACGGCGACAAGAAACAGATCCACATGATGGTCAAGGTGCTGATGCCGAAGGCGACCTTCGACACCGACGACGCCGCCGATGCGCTGGCCATCGCCATCTGCCACACCCATCATCGCCAGTCCGCGCAAGCGCGGGCGGCCTTCGCGGGGTTGTGATTCCGATCTTGCTGTTCTTGACTTGTTCCTTTTTGCTGTGCGAGTAATACCCGCGGTATTACCGAAGGATGGCTGCATGCGTCTGACAGAAAAGAGCCAGGTCACGATCCCGAAGACGATCCGCGAAAAGCTCGGCATCGGGCCCGGCAGCGACGTTGAATTCGTCGAACTGGATGGTTGTGTGCGCCTGGTCAAGCTCGACGATGCGGCGCGCCGTCGCCGCGATGTCGATGAATGGTTGCAGGCGGCAGTCGGTCGCGGGACCGGCTTGATGGCAACCGATGAGATCATGGACACGACGCGGGGGCCGTTCGATGACGTCGATCCTCGTTGACAGCAACGTGCTGATCGATCTCGTACAGCCTCAAACGTCGGCCTTCGCGGACTGGGCGGCGGACAAAATCCGAGCGCTTTCGGATTTTGCACCGTTCGTCGTGAACGCCGTCATCGCCGCCGAACTCGCCTTCCAATTCGACAGTGCTGATTCCCTCAACCGTGCCCTTCCCGAAACGGTCTGGCGGCGCGAACCTGTTCCCTTCGAAGCCGCCTTTGTCGCCGGTCAAGCCCATCGCCTCTATCGCCAGCGTGGCGGACAGCGGGAGCGGACCTTGCCGGACTTCCTGATCGGCGCCCATGCAATGGTCGCCGGGCACCGCCTCCTGACCCGCGATCCGGCGCGTTATCGCTCCTATTTTCCGGACATCGACATCATCGCGCCGGAGATGCACCCATGATCGGCAAGCTGAAGGGCACGGTCGACGAGATCGGCGAGGATCATGTCGTCGTCGACGTGCATGGCGTCGGCTACGTGGCGTTTTGCGGGACGCGAACGCTTGGCGCGTTGCCGGGTGCCGGCGAGGCCGTGGTGCTGTTCATCGAGACCTATGTGCGTGAGGACATGATCCGGCTCTACGGGTTCCAGTCGACCGCAGAGCGCGACTGGTTCCGGCTCTTGCAGATGGTGCAGGGGGTGGGCGCGCGCGTGGCGATGGCGGTGGTCGGCACATTGTCGACGGGCGATCTCGCCAATGCCATCGCACTGCAGGACAAGGCGATGGTGGCACGGGCGCCGGGCGTCGGGCCGAAGGTCGCCGCGCGCATCGTCGCCGAGTTGAAGGACAAGGCGCCGGCATTTTCGGGGGCGGGGTCGGAGGAGAGCTTCGGCCTCAAACGCGACATCGGCGGCGGCACGGCGGCCGCGCCGGTCACAGATGCGGTCTCGGCGCTGGTCAATCTCGGCTATTCGCGCGACCAGGCCGCCGGTGCCGTTGCCAAGGCATGGACGGAC
>JBBSUS010000593.1:0-2428 GCA_038234195.1 Hyphomicrobiales bacterium
GAGCACCGTGTTGAGCCCGCCATGGGTCACGCAGAGCGACGCACGGGCCAGCATCTCAGCCTGGGGCAAGAAATCGGTGACGTAGAGGGCGTCGATCCGCTGCGCCTCGGCAGCGCTCAAGCCGCCGCAGTGGGCCACGACGAGATCGGCCTTCACGGCGCGGCAGGCGGCGGCGATGGTGCGGAACAGTCCGAGGCGATGGCCCTGCAACGTTCCTAGCGAGGCGAACACCAGCGGGCGACCGGCCCGCGGCACGAAGGGCAGCGGACGTCGTGCGGGCTCCACGTCCCGCAGCGGACCGACCGCCTGCAACGGCCCACCCGGCGGCCGAGGAAAATCGAACGCGGGCACCGTCTGGGCGATTTGCAAAGTGGGGGAGAGGCAGTCGACGAGGTCGGCGCGCGGCGAGAGGCCAAAGCGATCGGCCCAGCGTGCGATCATCCGGCGCTGGCGACGCAGCAGCAGCCGCGCCACCTTGTCGCCGCCGGCATTGCGCTTGAGGCCTGCTTCGCTCGGATCGAAGGGCCAGTCGAGAAACGGCAGCGGAATGCCCGGCGCCGGATTGATCGGCAGCGCGGCGGCGATGGAGGCGAAAGGCAAATGAAGATATTCCGCGACGAGCCCGGCCGCTGGCTCCATCTGGTCGCCGACGATCGCATCGGCGCCGATCCGCTGCAGCACTTGCGGCGCCCCGGCACAAAAGGCCTCTGAGAGCGACACCGTGTCGGCGACGGTGCGCAGGATGCCAAAGGGGCCGTTGGGCCGCGCCGCGCGCTTTATCACGGCCTCCAGATCGTGCCGCTCGCCGGGGCGCGATGGCATCTCGATAAAGGAGAGGCCCGCATCGGCGACAAGAGGACCGGCATCCTCATTGACGAGCAGCGTTACCCGGTGGCCGCGCTTCTGAAGGGTGCGCGCCAAAGCCTCGAAGATGCGCAGATGGCTATAGAAGGGCAGGCAGAAGAAGGCGAAATGGGCCATGCTCGTCTCAAGTTCCCTGGCGTGGGCCGCCCATGTTTCGGCAAACCTTGCCGCCCTTGTCTCCGGCGATCGCGCCAGAGACATACCTCGCTGTCTCCCTGTCCGGGAGGACGAAAGACGGCTCGATCTTCGATGGGCCGAACTCCCGTGTCACATCGTAGCACGGCGGGCTCGCCGCGTGGTCGCATCGCTGTGATCATCACGACAACGGTTTTCGGCCACGGCCGTTGCAACCGCGCTCCGCCAACCCCTTGCGACACCAGCGGCCGGTCGGGAAACCGAATGGGCAACCGCCGATCGGTCCGATGGCGCGATACCGCTGGCCGTTCGCGGCAATCGATGGTGGACAGCGAGGGGCGAACGCGACATCGTCGCCGCAGAATTTCCAAGGGTCCCGGACGACGCCCATCTGATGACATCCACGCCGATTCAGGACCACCGGCCCCGCCGTCGCATATCCGACGGCCAGGCGGCGCGCGAGCGCTGGGTGACGCGCTCGCGTCCCCGCAGATGCGTTCTGATCGCCCTTGCCATCGCCGCGGTCAACGTCGCCCTGCTGCTCTGGCTCTTGGCGCTCGGCCGCGACTTCGGTCCGGCCGGCTCGCTTCAGGCTTTCTGGAACGGGGGCCTTGGAGCCGGCGAGAACTCGCGCCATTTTACCGACTGGTACTCGTTGCTGCATGTCATCTTCGGCATGGGGCTGTTCGTGGCGATCGACCGGATGAAGCCGCGCTGGCCACTGAGCTGGAAGCTCTTCGCCGCGATCTGCGGCAGTGCCTCGTGGGAGGCGATCGAGAACACGCCGCTGGTCATCGCGCTGTTCACCGACGCGGGCACGCCGGGCGCCTATGCCGGCGACAGCATCGTCAACTCGCTCGGCGACATGCTGTCGGTGGCGCTGGGCTTTGCCTATGCCGCCAGCGTTCCGCTCTGGGCGACGATCGTCCTCGCCGTTGCGCTCGAACTTACCGTATCGCTGGCCATCCACGACGGGCTGATCCTTGGCACGCTGCGCCTGTTCGGCTTTCCCTATTGAGCGTCAGGCAGGCCATCTCTTCAGGCCGCGACGATTTCGGCCTTCGCCCTGCCCGCCGCTTGGGCCATAATGGCGCCACGACACGTGTCGACGGAGGCCAAGGCGATGCCGAGCGCCTGGCCGTCGGACCGACACCGATCAACCGGACCCATTCTGCCGATGACGCTCTACACCGCTTCCCTCGTCCTGATCGCTGTTCTGACGACCGCCGCGATGGAGTTGTTCGCCTGGTGGGCGCACAGATACGTCATGCATGGCTGGGGCTGGAACTGGCACCAATCCCACCACGAAGAGCGCGAGGGCGTCTTCGAGAAGAACGATCTGTACGCCGTCGTCTTCGCCGGCGTCGCCATCGTCCTGTTCATGATCGGAGGCTGGTTCTGGCTGCCGGTGGTGATGGCGTTCGCGGCC
>JBBSUS010000594.1:0-2427 GCA_038234195.1 Hyphomicrobiales bacterium
CAAAACCCTCGCCTCTTTGCAGCTTTGCCTGCGCGTTTGGGAGAGCTTTTGCTTCTTTCTACGGAGGGCGCTCTTGCAGACCGCTGCAATCAGGAGGATCTGAAAGCTGCTCAGCTGCGTCGCGCACCGCGCTCAGCACGGCCTCCTCGACGGTCGGATGGTAATAAGGCAGCTGCAGCAACGTTGCCAGCGTGTCGCCACGCTGCACGGCCCAGGCGAGCAGATGCGCGATATGTTCGCCACCTGCGCAAAAGACCGTTGCGCCGCGCAGTCGACCGTCGTCTCGGTCAGCGTAGAGGCGGATGAGGCTGGATTCCTCGCCGAGCAGGATCGAGCGGCCGTTGTCGCTTCCCGTGGCGGTACCGATAACAGTGGTCGCGGGGTCCAGATCCCTTAGCGCAACACCGATCGAGCCGATGTCCGGATCGCTAAAGACGATCGATAGCTTCGTCCGCCGCTCGATGGGTGGTGCGGTCCGGCCGTCGACAAACGCTGCGGCATGGCGTGCCGCAATCACGCCTTCGTCTTTTGCTTCATGCAACAGCGGCCGGTCGTCACTCGCATCGCCGGCGACGAACACAGCGGTTTCGCCGCAGCGCAGGCTGGTCGGGTCGATGTCGACGCGCCCTTGGGGATCAAGCTTGACGCCGGCATGGTCGAGTGCGAGCGCAGCCAGGCTTGGCGCACGACCCACGGCGACGAGCAAGCGTTCAACGAGGACGTTGTTCGTGCCACTCGACATGCGCACGCGGTTACCCTCGCGAGTGGCCGTAACTTCTTCGCCAAGCCAGAGGCGGACTTCCTGGCCGAACCGCTCGGCCGCTCGGGATGAGACTTCCTCGTCTGCAATGCCGGCCACTGCCTTCGCCTGATCGCCGACAGTGACTTCAAGACCCAGCCGAGCCAATGCCAGCCCCATTTCGATGCCGATCGCACCGGCGCCAATCACGCCCAGGCTGTGCGGTAGTGTGGCCAATTCAAACAGCGAGTCGGTCGTCAGAGCAAGGTCGCAGAGCGCTGCAAATGGCTTCGGCACGACAGGTGCGGAGCCGACCGCGACGACGAATGCACGCGCGCGGATCGGTCGCCCGTCGACATCAATTGTCTGCGCGTCGACGAATCTCGCTCGGCCGCATACCAGTCGTTGTCCCAGTTTCTCGCGCGTACTGTCGGCGGCGCCTCCGGCCATGCGGTCGCGAAAGGCCCTGACGTTGGCCCAGAGCTGCTGCCGAAGCGAGCCGTCCAAGACGTGATCGCCGGCCAGGCGTCGCGTCGTCGCCGCACGGGCGCCGGCGTGCAAGGCCGCCTTCGACGGCATGCATCCGACGCGGGCGCACATCGTGCCGAGCGGGCCATGATCGACAACGATGGCCGCTTTCCCGCAACGGAGGATTTCATCGAAGGCACTTAGGCCAGCGGTGCCGGCGCCGATGACGGCGATGTCGGTGTCAAAGTCTTGGCGGGCCATGCTTGATTCTCAACCGACGCTCGACAATCCCCGAGTGAAAAGGCGGAACAGTACATGAGTCCGGACCCCTGCCGGCCGGCCGTGGTAGCCGCGTTCCAACCCGGTAAGGCTCCCGGGCCAACAGGGCGGCGCCAAGGGGTTGCGATGGGCACGAACGCGACATCGTGCGTGAGTACACCCAACCGGGTAACGCCTTCTAGAAATTCGAGTTTTACCGTTGTCTTGACGACAATGTCGGAACCTGCAGCACCGGATTCAGGCTGCGCGCACGGCCGGCCCGCTCGGCCTGGACCCGGCGGTCGGAAGATCGAACAGCGGCTGACGCGGTGGCAGTCGGCTGCCTGGAAGATCGAGAAGCTCTGAGGTGCTACTCGCGTTTCGGGCGATCAGGCTGAAAGGCGCCGCTGCCTGCGTCGATGCATCACCCCGAGCGCCGCCAGTCCGCCCAGAAGCAAGGCATAGGTCTCAGGCTCCGGAATCGCGGCGACAGAGCTCGCCGTGATCGTGCCGCCGTAGCGACCGGCCGCCGCCGTGAACTTCTCCGCATCGCCGGAAAAACCGAGGACGAGCAGCGACAGCGGCATGTTGGAAGCGACATCGGCCTGGAAGGCAAACGTCGACCGGCCGGACTCCGGAAAAAAGCTGAAGCCCTGGTCGTTGAGCAGCGCGACGGTGAAGTTGATCGGACCGCTCAGCGGCATCAGGCTGACAGATACCGTGCCGGCAACGCTTGCTGGCGAGAACGTAAACGAGTCCAGGAAGGCCCCATTGACGGTTCTCTCGAAGGTGGCGACGGAGGTGTTCGGGCCTGTAGGCACCAACGTCAGAGGAATCTGCGTGAGGGGGATCTCCTGCGCAGAGGCCGCCGCGGCGCAGACCAGCGTGGCGGCTGCCGCGATCGATTTCAGGTTCATGGGAATCCTTTCATAGCCGGACGGATCCGGCCGGGTCAGCTGATG
>JBBSUS010000595.1:0-2423 GCA_038234195.1 Hyphomicrobiales bacterium
AGCGCCTCGGCTTCGTCGCCATGCTTTTCCACCACGATCCGCGGCAGGTTCGAGTACCAGCGCCCGTCCGCTGGTTGGCTGTCGTGGCGGACCGGATCGCCCCAGCCGACCACGTCCCAGCGCTCGTAGCGCGAAGCGCCCTTGTCCTTCACGACAACCCAGGAATGATCGGCCAGCGCCCCCTTCAGGCCGCCCGTGCGGGCCGCCATGATGTAGAAAGCGGCCGCCTCATCCTTGGCCGCCGCCGGCAGCACCCGGGCGCTGGTCCAGTCGGCCTGGCTCCATGAGGCGGGGTGGTCGCCGGTCGTCCAGAGCATTGCCGCGAGCGCGGCAGGGGCAACATAGATGACCAGCAGGACCGCGAGGACGATCTTCAACATGTGCGTGGATCTCTTCGGGGCCCGACGAAAGGCCGACGTTTCAAAGGTGGCGGGCCGCAGTCCCCGCTGCTAGTGAACCGCGACGGCACACCATTCAACAATAAGATCGAGGCATTCCATGGAAAACCCGGTTCTCGTCGACGTGACCCGTGGCCGCATGGTCGAAAGCATGCATCGTTGCGCCTTCGCGCTGGTGAATGGCGGCGGTGACGTCGTCTTGTCAGCCGGAGACATCGATCGCGCGGTGTTTCCGCGCTCGGCGATCAAGGTCTTCCAGGCCATTCCGATGGTCGAGATGGGCGCTGCCGCCCGTTTCGGTCTTGAAGGGCGCGAACTCGCGCTGTGTTGCGCTTCGCACTCGGGCGAGCCCGAGCATGTGGCGCTCGCCGCCGCCATCCTCGAGCGCGCGGGCCTCGATGCTTCGGCGCTGGAATGCGGCTCGCACTGGCCGTTCGATCCCGAAATCGCCCGGGCCATGGCCTCGCGCGGCGACAAGCCGACGCAGCTTCACAACAATTGCTCCGGCAAGCATTCCGGCTTCCTGTGCACCGCGATCCACCGCGGCGAAGCCACCGAGGGCTATGTCGGCGAGAACCATCCGGTGCAATTGCGCATCAAGGAGACGATCCAGAACCTGACCGGCTCCGCTCTGACGCAGGACGTCTGCGGCACCGACGGCTGCTCGATCCCGACCTACGCTGCCCCGCTCAGGGGCTTTGCCCATGGCTTTGCCAGGCTCGTATCGGGCGAGGGCATCGAGGCGCCGCGCGCGAGCGCCGGCCGCGAGCTGATCGAGGCCTGCATGGCCCATCCCTTCGAGATGTCCGGCACCGACCGCGCCTGCAAGGTTCTGATGGAGGTCGCGCCCGGCCGGGTTTTCGCCAAGACCGGCGCCGAAGGCGTCTTCTGCGGCGCGCTCCCCGACCTCGGCCTCGGCTTCGCCCTGAAGATCGACGACGGCGCCAGCCGCGCCAGCGAAACTCTTGTCGCAGCGGTCATCGCCGAGGCGCTGAAGAACGAGGACGCGGCGTTGTCGGCAAGATTTGCCGAATTGGCCGAGCGCACGCTGACGAACTGGGAAGGCATCAATGTGGGGGCGGTGAAGGCGCGGGTGAAGTAGACAACTTTGCCGGGCGCACCAACGCCGACCGGCCCCATCCCGCTTTGGTTCAGAACATTTTATGCACGCGCATGCCCATTGTGAAAAATTGTTCATGCACTGAAACGTGACGCACGCTGCCCCATCTTCACCCATGAGGTTTTCTATCTTGAATTGCCGAGTTTAGGTTTCGGTCGAACCGATGGACAACGCCAATGCCGTTGCAGAAATCCGTCAATCCCAAGTCTTCGTTGAGCCGATACGCGACAAAGGCCCCCGATCATCTGGACCTGGGAGCCTGGCTTCCCCCACAACCGGCCAAGATTCCGAGCTTCCGATGGGGGGATCGTTATATCAACGTCATGTGGATATTGCCGGCAGTCTTTGCCGTTTTAATCCTTGGCGTTGCAATCTGTCGTCCTCTTCACGAAACGCAGTGGTTTCAACATTTTCTGGTCCGGTACCCGGGCATTCCAGCACAAGCCGAAGTCCAAACCGGATTTCCGCTATGGTTGCGTTTATTACATTTCTTGAATCTCTTCTTCATGTTCTTCATCATTCGTTCGGGCATTCAGGTCCTTGCCGACCATCCCCGCCTCTATTGGTCACGCGATTGTACGCCCGATACGGACTGGTTTCGGTTTCAGGGACCTGTGCCGAGCGACCGCGTCTGGACCTCCAAAGATGATTCCGTGACCATCCCAGGATGGCTCGGTATCCCTGGCATACGCCATTCCATCGGCCTGGCCCGCTGGTGGCACTTTTCGATCAACCTGTTCTGGGTGCTTACCGGTATCGCATTCTATACGATGCTCTTCGCCACCGATCAGTGGCGGCGCCTCGTACCGATGAGTTGGGACGTCTTCCCGAACGCTCTGTCGGTCGCCATACAGTACTGGTCGCTGCACTTTCCGCCGGAAGAGGCCTGGACGCGTTACAACGGC
>JBBSUS010000596.1:0-2419 GCA_038234195.1 Hyphomicrobiales bacterium
AGGAGCCGTCGAGGGCCATGCCGGTATCAGTGGCGTGCTCGGAGCCGGCGAAGTCACAGACGAACTTGGTCCCCTTGTACTTGCCGGCGACGATCTCGCCCGGCCCGTTCCATTGTCCGACGACCTGATGGAAGAACGCTTCGTCCTGATCCGCAAGCGCGGGTGTAACAAGAGCGCTACCGGCGGCGGCAAAGGCGAGTGCGGCGACGGCGGTCGATAAGCGGAACATGGGCAACCTTCCTTCGGGAGTCCGGCCGGGCGTGGTGACCAGCAAGCAGGGCGTCTTCGGCGACATCCCTTTATCCCTTGGAAGGGTTAATGGAGCCTTTCGGGCCAGCGCATTTCACGCCGGACCCAGCGCCGAAGCGACGCTTCAGGCTCGGGAGTTCAGTCGACTTTCTCCTGTTTGTTCAGGGGTTTAAATCCGCCGATCGACGACAGGTCACCGAGCACGTCGGTGATCGACGGGCGTTTCATCCGCAGGAACGGCAACGGTCGGCAAAGGTCCATGGCGGCAAGCCCGACGCGTGCCGTCAGGAGCCCGTTGACGACGCCTTCGCCCAACCGCGCCGAGAGCTTGGCGGCCACACCGTGGCCCAGTAGCTGCTGCACCATGCCGTCGCCGATGCCGATGGTTCCGGTGACGGCGAGGTGGGCGATGACATCGCGCGTCAGCCTGACGAGGCCAAGCGTGCCGGGACGCGCGCCGTAGAGTTCCGACATGCGGCGGATCAGTTTGACCGTCTCGAAGAGGACAAAGGCGACGTCGACCAGCGCCTTGGGGCTGACCGCCGTGACCACCGAGACGCGCTTGGACGAGCCGAGCACCAGCGCACGCGCCTCGCGGTCGAGGGGGCCGAGGATTTCCCGCTCGGCCAGCGCCACCAGGTCGGCGCCGTCGATCACCTCGTTTTCGAGCTCGGCCATCTTGGCTCGTCCGCGCGCCGTCTCGGGACGGTCGGACAGCAGGGTCGAGAGAGTGCGCACGACGTCCTTCGCCTCGGCGATGGAGTTGGCCTCGTAGGCGGCGCGGCCCTTCTGCCGCTCTCGGTCGACGGCGGCGAGCCGCATCAGCCCGATCGCCTCGCGCGCCGCAACACCGAGGGCGCCGAGGACCAGCAGGGCAGCCAGCGTCAGCGCGGTCCAGCCAAGCCATTCGTACCGGGCGAAGAGGTCGCGCACGAGGCTGTCAACGGCGAGGCCGATGGCCAGCGACGTCAGGAGACCGAGCGCGCCGATGAAGAGCTTGCCAAAGGAAAGGCCGGTGCGACGCCTGCGGGAGGGCTCTTCGCCCATTGAAGCCAGAACCTCGCGCTCGATGGCGTCGTCGGGCTCCATCTGAAGGCGCGAAATGTCGTCGATCGAACGTGGCGCACGGCCGGGGCGTTGCGGCCCGTCGGTCATGGTTTGCTCAAGCGGCGCAATGCCGGTCTCCTCGAGCCGGAAGGCGCCGGGTCGCCGAGGGGAACGAGCCGGGGAACGGACCGCTGCGCGTTCGGGATCGTCGTCGCTCATCGGCGTGGTCTTTCCTTGCAAAGCGATGTGGCCAGGCCGATCACGACAAGCGGTCTCCGAGGAGAAACTGCATCGCCCGATCGAGCCGGATGTGCGGCAGCGAAAGGGTCAGGCCTTCGGCGGTGCGCTCCAGCTTCGGCGGCTTGAAGCGCACGAAGCGGACGGGATCGACGACCGCCTGGGCCCCTTCAAGGAAGAGCCGCGACGGGTCGGTCGGCAGATCGCCTGGGAAGATTGCCGTCTCGGTCCTGCCGTCGAAGGTTTCCTCGCCGATCGTCTCGCCGCTTGCCGGCGTGCCGACGATAACCGGGAGCGTGTCCTCACCCTCGGTGACAGTGGCCTCGCGGGTTGCGCGGATCGCCGCCATGGCGAGGACGTCGATCTTGGCGCCGGAGAATTTCGCCCGCGCAATGGCGCCGTCGAGGAGGCGCTGGACGATCCCTTCCAGCTTGCGGTGGCTGTCGCGGTGGAGATGGTCGGCCTTGGTCGCCGCGACCAGGATGCGGTCGATCCGCCGGGTGAGAAACGAGCCGAGCCATGATGTGCGGCCCGGCCTGAAACAGCCGAGAATGTCGGCGAGCGCCTGTTCGAGATCGCGCACCGCCTCGGGGCCGGCATTGATCGCCTGCATCGCGTCGACGAGCAGGATCTGTCTGTCGAGGCGGGCGAAATGGTTGCGGAAGAACGGTTTGACGACCACCGTCTTGTAGGCCTCGTAACGCCGCGACAAAAGCGCGGCGAGCGAGCCCTTGGGATAGGTCGCGCCCGGCTCGATGGGCAGCGGTGCGAAGGTCAGCGCCGGGGAGCCTTCCAGATCGCCGGGCATCAGGAAGCGGCCGGGTGGCAGCGTCGAAAGCGCCGAGGCATCGGCGCGGCAGGTTTTCAGATAGCTTGCACACGCTCG
>JBBSUS010000597.1:0-2411 GCA_038234195.1 Hyphomicrobiales bacterium
ACATTGTAAACCGCTCCAGCAGTTGGCCGATCTCTTCGACAGACGCCTCGACGATGGACCGCGGCTCGATGCGCGGTAAGGCGGTTATCGATCGCTTTCCTGGCGTTCAGTTAAGGCCGGTGCCCCTCTTTGGCTCGATCGAACCATGGATCGGCAGCGGGCGAAGCTTCAGGCGTTCGGCCGCTTCGGCGATCAAGACGGCGTCCATCATCTCGACGCGACCGGAATTGACGATGCCATCCAATGCGTCGGCAAGTTCCGCGTCGGTAAGCGGGATCGGCGGGGAATTATCCATCATTCTTCGGTCCAAATATTTCACCTGTAGAGCGAAGAGGCTGGGCTGGTCGTCATCGGCTCACTCGTCGCCCATCGTGCCAGGCAGTTCGCCGTGTCTGGCAAGGATGACGGGCTCGTCGGAAACCTCGCCGGTTTCGTCGTCGGCGATTTGGCGGATGGCAATGACGCCGGCAAACCGTCTGGCATCGCGTTCGGCCCGCGCGATGGCTTCCTGATCAGACCTGCATTGCGTCGGGGTTGCGGGTTGCAGTCGTCGACCGACTTTCTCGAACGCCTGGACGATGTGATAGGTCTTTTCGGTCATCGTCCGCCCCATTTGTTGCCGGTGTTGGCCCACGCCTGAAAAATCGCGGATTGACCAGCATTTGCCCCGCATCCCTATGATCCGCAAGGCGGACGACGATGAGATCGCGTCCGTCGTAGCCTCAGACGTCGCTGTCGTTGACTTTGATGCCGCCGGCTGCCCATTGCAGCGCTCCTTACGAAGGGCGGTAAAGCGCCTCTCGTCTGGTTTCCTGAATGCCCTTTCTGGCGATAGGATCGTGTGGGGAGGAACAGTGCTTGATGGATTAGGGATCGTCTGGATTCGAAACGCGACACCAGCAAATTGAGGCCAGTTGCGGGAATTGGTCACTCGCCGTAGCACGCAGAGATGATAGGGGCTTTCTGCGCGAACATTTCGGCGCTGGTTCTCAACATTCAGGCACCCGCAGATCAGTCCTTAACGGTGGGCAGAAACGATCGGTTTTGCACTCGCCGCGAAGAAGGCAAAGATGCAAGGTGGCGACCAAAAAATTGGGCATGACGGGTAAATGAACCAGCCACCGTGCACTGAACCGCCCTCCCCTCAGCGCAAGATCATCCACATTGACATGGATGCATTCTTTGCGTCCGTCGAGCAGCGCGATAACCCATCCCTGCGTGGAAAACCCGTCGCGGTCGGTGGTTCCCGCGAACGCGGTGTCGTGGCGGCCGCAAGCTACGAAGCCAGGCGATATGGCGTGCGCTCCGCCATGCCTTCGGTGACCGCCAAGCGCCAGTGCCCCGATCTCATTTTCGTAAAACCTCGCTTCGAGGTCTACAAAGAGGTTTCTGGGCAGATAAGGGCGATCTTCGCCGAACACACTCCGATCATTGAGCCCCTTTCCCTCGACGAGGCCTATCTCGACGTCACCGAGAATCTGCAGAACATCGCGTCAGCAACGGCGATCGCAAAAGCAATCCGGGCCAGAGTTTTCGAGGTGACCGGCCTGACCGCCTCAGCCGGCGTTTCGTACAACAAGTTTCTCGCCAAGCTCGCCTCCGACCACCGCAAGCCCGATGGGCTGTTCGTCGTCACGCCCAGTATGGGCCCGAGCTTCGTCGAAGAATTGCCGGTCGGCCGATTTCATGGAATCGGGCCGGTAACAGTCGCGAAGATGGAGCAACTCGGGATCCGGAGGGGCGCAGATCTGCGCGAACGATCGATGGATCTCCTGAAGGAGCGTTTTGGCAAGGCCGGACCCTACTATTATTGGATCTCGCGCGGCATCGACGAGCGCCCTGTTCGGTCCAATCGGGTCCGCAAGTCCATCGGCGCTGAAAACACCTTCTCAGCCGATCTCTTCGGGTTCGACGATATGCGTGACGCTCTCCAGCCGATCCTCGACAAGGTCTGGCGACATTGCGAAACGAGCGGCTTGCTCGGCCGAACGACAACGCTCAAGCTGAAGTTTTCTGATTTCCAGCAGATCACCCGCAGCAAATCCGTTGTCGAGCCGATCGCGTCGCGCCTGTCGCTCGAACAGATCAGTCTGGGGCTTCTAAAACCACTTCTGCCAGCAGAGAGAGGCGTACGGCTTCTTGGAGTGTCCTTGTCATCTCTCATGACGCCCGAAACGAATCGTATTCCTGGTGGGCAACTCGCCTTCCCCCTTTGATTCCGATCCGGCCAAGACCAATTGATTCATGGGTTTTCGCTTCTCGGATGGCTGCGGAAAACGGGACCTACAATGGGTGTCCTTGGCGATCTGAAGCTTGGGATTTTGTGACCGGGCTTGCTACAATCCGACAAAAGGAACAGCGGTCGATGCAGATATCCGCCAACGCCGGATGGTGCCGATGACGGGTCTATC
>JBBSUS010000598.1:0-2411 GCA_038234195.1 Hyphomicrobiales bacterium
CCCGATGGGCGAGGCCGCGCGTCCAGGCGAAGATCGAGGCGATCGAGTTGGTCGAGGTCTGCTGGCCCTTCTGGTGCTGGCGATAATGCCGGGTCACCGTGCCGTGTGCGGCTTCCGCCTCGACTGTCTGGCCGTCCGGGGTCATCAGCACGGAGGTCATCAGTCCGAGCGAACCGAAGCCCTGCGCCACGGTGTCGGACTGCACGTCGCCATCGTAGTTCTTGCAGGCCCAGACGTAGCCGCCCGACCACTTCATCGCCGAAGCGACCATGTCATCGATCAGGCGATGCTCGTAGGTGATCCGCTTCTTGTCGAATTCGGCCTTGAACTCGGCGTCGAACACCTCCTGGAAGATCTCCTTGAAGCGCCCGTCATACTGCTTGAGGATCGTATCCTTCGTCGACAGGTACACCGGGTAGCCGCGCTGCAGGCCGTAGTTCAACGAGGCGCGGGCAAAGTCTCGAATCGAATCGTCGAGATTGAACATCGCCATCGCGACGCCCGAGGATGGCGCGTCGAACACCTCGTGTTCGATCGTCTGCCCGTCCTCGCCGACGAACTTGATCGTCAGCTTGCCCTTGCCGGGAAACTTGAAGTCCGTCGCGCGGTACTGGTCGCCATAGGCGTGGCGACCGATGATGATCGGCTTCGTCCAGCCGGGCACCAGTCGCGGCACGTTCTTGGCGATGATCGGCTCACGGAAGATCACGCCGCCCAGAATGTTGCGGATCGTGCCGTTCGGCGAGCGCCACATCTTCTTGAGGTTGAACTCGCTCATGCGACCCTGGTCGGGCGTGATCGTGGCGCACTTGACGCCGACACCGTGCCGATTGATCGCGTTGGCCGCATCGACCGTGACCTGATCGTCGGTTTCGTCGCGATGCTCCACCCCAAGGTCGTAATATTCCAGATCGATGTCCAGATAGGGATGGATCAGCTTGTCCTTGATGAACTGCCAGATGATGCGGGTCATCTCGTCGCCGTCGAGTTCGACGACCGGATTTGCGACCTTGATCTTTGCCATCGGTGCCTTCCTTGGGAATTGGTCTGAAAATTGAGAGCTTGAGGGTGGATCGCGGCAGCGGTGATGCCGGCCGAAAAGGGCGGACACGCGCGAAAGGCGGCCCGTTCGTCAAGGGCCTATAACATCCGGGCAGAAGGACGCAAAGCCGCGCCGCCGCGCAGATCGGACAACCGTCATTCTATCAGTACATTGGCAGCCGAAAGCGCGGCGAGCGCCTGGTGGGAGCGCGATGGCGTCGTTCTGCGAACGAATGCGTGCGGAGTGAGAGATCGATGACAGCCCGGCGGGAGATCATCGAAGGCGCCGTGATCATCCGAAGCACACGCGCCGCCGTCACCCACAGAGATGACTTGCCGGCGCCGTGCGGCCGGATGCACGGCTCCATTATGGTGCCATCGCGCTTTGTCGGCCGTCCCGCGCCGGACGCCATACCACTACTATCGGTTTCTTTTTCTGATGACTCTTCCGCTAATGGTTGATAAAATGGAATAGGTTCGGTGGAGCCGTCTTTGATTGTGAGTCAGACTGACATCGTGGGTTTAGGCATGGCGAAACGGGTGGTCCGCTTTTCCTGTATGGTCGATCAGGACCCGATGTTCCTGGAACAATCGCTGAGGTGGGCACGCAGCTTGCTCGACATGGCGGGTGTTTCGGCCGAGGATATCGTCGTGCATCACACAGGCGAAGTGGCCTTGCGTGATCTGGCGGCCCTTCATGCGCTGAATGTTGCGACCTGCCTCGTAGATGCCGTCTCACGCCGTCGTCCGCATCTCAACAAGCTCGCTCAGCTCGGATCAAAATTTCTGCAGGATGCCGACGTCGCGGTCCTGTGTGATTGCGACACGGTGTTCGTTGCCGATCCGCGACCGTATCTTCCGTTCGATGCGGCGGCCGCTGGCGTGGTGGACCTGCCCAACCCGCCGATCGAGATTTGGGATACCCTGCTCCAGCGCGCGGGCCTCGTCCGCCAGCGGCCGGACATCGCCGTTGGTTCGGCAAGGGCCACGACGATTTTCGAAAACCGCAACGGCGGGCTTTACGTCTTTCCGGGCAAGCGTCTGCGCGAACTCGATGCGCCCTGGCGCAGATGGGCCGATTGGCTGGAGGCCCACACCGATGTCCTCGGTCGCTATGCAATGTTCATCGATCAGATTTCCTTTGCACTGACGTGTCTGGAACTTCGGATCGAGCCAGAGTTACGTCCGCGAGCCTTGAATTTTCCGACGCACCTGCCGGCCGAAGGCAGCGATGACGGCGCGCCCATCATGCTGCACTATCACAATGCCGTCGATCCTCGCGGCGATCTGAAGTCGCGCGGCCTCCCGACTGTCGATCGGGCGATCCGGTTTGCAAAGGAACGGCTTGCCAGGCCTGCGAAAATCGTTCG
>JBBSUS010000599.1:0-2405 GCA_038234195.1 Hyphomicrobiales bacterium
CGAAAAAGGGCGGCGCGCAGCGCACCGCCCTGGAACTATCGCACATTCGAAGGCGCTCAGGCCTGGAAATGGCTCTCCATGAAGTAGATCGATTTATCGAGGCCGCGCCCGACAGCCGTCAGCAAATCCTCCGTCAGCGGATCGCCCGCTTCGGATGCTTCCTCGATGCCCTTCTCGATTGCCGCACTCCACGTCGAATAGCTTTCGGTCAGGCGCTTCAGGTGATCCTCGGATTTGACGAGATCCAGCGGATAGGCCTCGAGGATCGAATTCTGCGCAGCCGCCTGAACCGTGCCATGCGCCTGCCCACCGATCGCCGTCAGACGTTCGGCGATGGTGTCGACGTAACCCTCGGTTAGTTCGTGCAGCTCGTCGAACAGCTTGTGTACGGCGATGAAGTTCATGCCCTTGACGTTCCAATGGGCCTGCTTGGTCTGGTAGGTGATGTCCACCGCCGTCCCGAGATGGGTCTGCAGGAGTTCGACCATCGAACCCCGGATGTTCTCCGAGATCGGATTCATGGTCTTGTGCATCTTGGTCTTGCCGGTCTTGTTGGCCATCGACTTCTCCTTCTGATGGACGCCACATCGGCGACATGGGATGTGCGACGCGGCGTCCGAATTGCCTTCGTTCCGATAAGTGCCGAAGCGGCCAAGACGTTCCGTTGCGATCGAAACAGTCCGTACACCGGGAATGCGATTCGAAGGTGTGAACCGACCCGGCGCCGTGATGGTGCGCATGCGATGAGACGATCTTGCGCGGTCAGCTTTCGCAAACCGCTCCCCTAGAGGATGGGCGGGAACACCGTGGGATGCACGTCCGTCCGCAGGGGACTCGCCTTGGCGACGCGCCTCAAAGGTCCAGATGCGGTGCAAAGCCGGCATCGCATTGCGCTTTGCCGACCCTGTGCGAAATTTCTGGAGTCATCTGATGAAAACCATGCTGATCACCGGTGGATCGAGCGGCATCGGCGCTGCGACAGCCCGCCGTGCCATCGAGGCCGGCTACCGTATTGCACTTACGGCTCGCTCGAAGGACAAGCTTGACGGGCTCGTCGCAGAGCTCGGCGCTGACAAGGCAACGGGTTTTGCCTGCGACGTGCAGGATTTCGCCGCGCAGGAAAAGCTGGCGGCAGCGGTCATCGAAAAATTCGGTTCGATCGATGTTGTCTTCGCCAATGCCGGGCGCGGCGCGGACGGCTCCGGCACCGCTGGCGGTGACCCAGAGGAATGGCGGCAGATGGTCCTGACCAACATTCTCGGCGTGATGTACACCGTCAAGGCCACCCACGAGGCGGTCGAGAAGGCAAAAGGCCACTTCCTCATCACCTCCTCCGGCGCCGGCCGCAAGGTGATCCCAGGCTCGGTCTACGGCGCCACAAAATGGGCGATGAGCGGCTATGGGCAGAATTTGCGCGAGGAGATGCGGAGCAAGGGCGTCAAGGTCACTCTGATCGAGCCCGGCATGGTCGACACGCCGTTCTTTTCGCAATCCAAGCCGAAGGCCATCAAGGCCGACGATGTCGCCCGCGCGGTGATATACGCCGTCTCGCAGCCGGAGAACGTGCTCGCCGGCGAGATCTGGGTCGAGCCGCTGAACCCGTAAGGCATTTGCGGCCAACCAGCCGAGCGTGCACGCTCGATAAGGGCTTGCATCTGCAGCCTCGGCGCCCTTGGTTCGAGGACAAAGCCGTCGCTTGCCTTCGCCGATTCGCGCGCGACGGCCAGATGCACGTCGATGCATCGCGGGGCCGCCAAACTCGAACCCCGGACCCAAACCGTGAGCCAGACCGGCCACCTCTTCGATCGGATCGACAAAACCCTTGCCCCAGCAGCGAATCGGCAGGTCGTGCCGGTGCTGGTGCCGGTGCCGACGGAGCGCGCCTATTCCTACATTGTGCCGGATGGCATGACGGTGGAGCCGGGATCGATCGTTCAGGTGCCGCTCGGGCCACGCCAAGTCGCCGGTGTCGTATGGGACCGGCCGAGCGACGCGATCGAATCCAAAAAGTTGCGCGAGATCACCCGCGCCTTCGACTGCCCGCCGCTGGACGAGGCGATGCGTCGTTTCGTCGACTGGGTCGCCGACTACACGTTGTCGCCACCCGGCCTTGTGGTCCGCATGGCGCTTCGTGCGCCGACAGCCTTTGATCCGGAGCCATGGATCGATGGCATCGAGGCCACCGGCGCGGCCCCTGATCGCATGACCTCGGCACGTCAGCGCGTCCTTGCAGCGTGCGAGGATTCCCCGGCCTGGTCGCGCATCGGCCTTGCCCACGCCGCTGGCGTCACCGCCTCGGTCGTCGATGGGCTCATCCGCCAGGACGTCTTCCGCACTGTCAGGCTGCCGCCGGCCCCGGCGGTGGCGGCACCAGACCCGGGCTATGGCGGCACGACTCTCAGCCA
>JBBSUS010000600.1:0-2403 GCA_038234195.1 Hyphomicrobiales bacterium
GATCCGGCCTCGAAGGGTTCGGCCGCAGCCTTGACGGCGACGAAGAGATATTCGTCGAGGCCACCGGCAACGCGATGTCGGTGGTCAGGGTGCTGTCGCCTTTCGTGGCGCGGGTGATTGTCGCCAACCCAATGCAAGTGAAGGCGATCGCCCATGCGCGGATCAAGACCGACAAGATCGACGCCGGCATCTTGGCCCAGCTTCAGGCGAGCGGCTTCCTGCCGGAGGTCTGGGTGCCGGATGATCGGACCGAAAGATTGCGCCGGCTTGTCGCCCGACGCAATCAGGTGGTTCGGCATCGAACGCGGGTGAAGAACGAGGTGCATGCGATTCTTCAGGCTCATCTCGTGCCGAAGTGCCCGCATGCCGATCTGTTCAACAAGCGCGGCCGGGACTGGCTTGCGAGACAGCAGGTGCCGGATGACGAACGGGCCGCGATCACCCGCCACGTGCGCGAGATCGACCGTCTCGCCGACGACCTGGCCGATCTGGACGGCGACATTGCGAAGGACACGGTGCACGACGCCGATGTCCAGCGGCTTTTGACGATTGCCGGCGTCAATGCCGTGGTCGCCGCTGGCATTGTGGCGGCGATCGGAGACGTGTCCCGCTTTCGCGAACCGCAAAAGCTCGTGAGCTACTTCGGCCTCAATCCGAGGGTTCGCCAGTCTGGCCTGGGCATCGCCCAATACGGCCGGATCAGCAAACACGGACGCTCGCATGCCCGCGGTCTCCTCGTGGAGCCGGCATGGGCTGCTTCGAAGGCGCCGGGTCCGCTGCGGGCCTTCTTCCTGCGGATCAGGGCGCGGCGCGGCCACCAGGTTGCGGCAGTGGCGGTGGCGCGCAAGCTCGCCGTGCTGTGCTGGCACCTGCTGACCAAGGCGACGGACTATCTTTGGCAACGGCCGGCGCTGGTGGCCAACAAGGTCCGCGCGATGGAGCTTCAGGCGGGGCAGCCCGCCAAGAAGGGCAACAAACGTGGCCCGGCCTATGCCTACAACGTCAAGGAGTTGCGGGACCGGGAGATGGAGGTCGCCCGCCAGGCCGAACATGTCTACGAACAGTCTGTCGGGCACTGGCAGCCTCGCGGTCCTGGAAAGCGGCGCACGGGTGCCGCCAGCGAGGAGCGACGGTGAAGGCTGCGCGGCCGGGCTCCCATCCTCGGGCCCGGCTCTTTGCCACGCGGTCACCCGTGCCGGTCCAAAATAGCAGATCACCACGGAAAGGCTTGTCGATCTCATCCGTCGTGTAGATGATCCGGCGGACCTGGTCGGGGAAGGCATAGAAGGGGATCACCTCTCCCCAATGGCGCCGCCAGGACTGGGCGATGACCGGGTATTTGCGGCCCCAGGGACCGTCGTCGAAGGCGTCGAGCGCTACCTGGCCGGTCTCGGCGTTGCGGGCACGGTAGACCTCCTTCAGCGCCGCGGCGACCGCCTTGCGGTCCTTCCAGGAGACGAAGCTGAGCGAGCTTCGAATGAGATGGACAATGCAGGCTTGGACCTGGGTCCGCGGGAAGACCGCAGCGATCGCCTCGGGAAAGCCCTTCAGCCCGTCGACCACGGCAATAAGAATGTCCTGGACGCCACGGTCGCGCAGTTCGTTCATTACCCTGAGCCAGAACTTGGCGCCCTCGGTCTGTTCGATCCAGAGGCCGAGGACATCCTTGGTGCCGTCGGCGCGGACCCCGAGTGCGACGTAGATCGCCTTGTTGCGCACCGTGCCTTCGTCGCGGACCTTGACCCGCAGCGCGTCGAGGAACATCAGCGGGTAGAATGCTTCAAGCGGGCGGCCCTGCCATTCCGCCACTTCGTCGAGCACGGCATCGGTGACGGCGCTCACCAGGTCGGGCGAGATATCGAGGCCGTAGAACTCGCGCAGATGCCCCTGGATCTCGCGGGTGCTCATGCCGCGGGCGTACATCGATACGATCTTCTCGTCGAAGCCGGGCAGACGGCGTTGGTACTTGGCGATGAGCACCGGATCGAAACTGGCCAGCCGGTCTCGCGGCATCTGCAGCTCGAGCCGCCCGGTGCCGGTCAGCACCGTCTTCTTGCCATAGCCGTTCCGGCTGTTGGTCCGGCCATCCGGCTCCCCGCCGTCAAGGTGATGGTCCAGCTCGGCGTTCAAAACCCGTTCGGCCAGGGCCTTTTTCAGCCCATCCAACAGGCTGCCATCGGCCAGGGCGGCCCGGGGATCCGCCCCGCCCAGAAGCTGGTCCAGCAACTCATCCGGGATCGTAGGCTGTTTGCGGCGTGACATACGATGGCTCCTTCAGCGGCATCGTACGGCCCCAGACACGAAATTCTCGACAGTCCCGGCGCCAGCGCGGTGAGGAACGGCAAGGCCCAGACCCGCCCGGCAAAGGGCACGGGCGCGAGCAGCATCAGGCTGATCCAGCGC
>JBBSUS010000601.1:0-2402 GCA_038234195.1 Hyphomicrobiales bacterium
CCATCGCGGCTCGCGGCCGCGCCGAAACATCACGAGCAACGGATTTTCACATGACCACGATCAACGATGTCGCAACGCTTGAGACCGAAGGCCGCGTGGCGGTCCTGTGCCTTAACAATCCGCCGGTGAACGCCCTGTCGCACGTTCTGCGCGAGGGCATCGTCAAGGGCATCACCGCGGCCCTCGCCGACGATAAGGTCGAGGCGATCGTCCTGCACTGCGAGGGCCGGACCTTCGTCGCCGGCGCCGACATCAAGGAGTTCGGCAAGCCGATGCAGGACCCGACCTTCCAGGCCGTGCTCGATGTCGTCGAACATGCGGGCAAGCCCATCGTCGCGGCGCTGCACGGCACCACCCTCGGCGGCGGGCTGGAACTCGCCATGGCCTGCCACTACCGGATCGCGATGCCTTCGGCGAAAATGGGCCTTCCGGAGATCAAGCTCGGCATCATTCCGGGTGCCGGCGGCACCCAGCGCCTGCCGCGACTGATCGGCCTCGACAAGGCGATGGACATGATCGTCTCGGGCCTTCCGGTGGGTGCTGCGACCGCCAGGGAACTCGGCATCGTCGATGCGATCGCCGCAGGCGACATCCGCACCGAGGCCGTGGCCTTCGCCGACAAGCTGGTCGAGGAAGCCCGGCCATTGCGGAAGGTGCGCGACGAGGACGCCAAGCTGCAGGGCGCCGACGTTGCCGCGGCAATCAAGGCGACACGTGAGAAGCACGGCCGCAAGATGGCCGGCTTCGAAGCCTTCGAGAAGGCGATGGAGGCGGTCGGCAATGCCGCCAGACTCCCCTTCGACGAGGGCATGAAAGCCGAACGCGACATCTTCACCGCGCTTTTGTCGGGCACCCAGTCGCAGGCGCAGCGCTACGTCTTCGGCGCCACGAGAGCGGTTGCCAAGATCGCCGACATCCCCGCAGACACGCCGACCCGGCCGATCCGGAAGGTCGGCATGATCGGCGCCGGCACCATGGGCGGCGGCATCGCCATGAACTTCCTGACCGCCGGCATTCCGGTGGTGATGGTCGAGGCGAAACAGGAAGCCCTCGACCGCGGCACCGGCGTGATGGCCAGGAACTACGAGGCGACCGCCGCGAGGGGCCGCATGCGCAAGGAGGACGCGGAGGCCGCGATGGGTCGGCTGACCCCCACCATGGACTTTGCGGACCTGTCGGACTGCGACCTGATCATCGAGGCGGTGTTCGAGGAGATGGAGGTCAAGAAGGACATCTTCAAACGGCTCGACGCCATCGCCAAGGACGGTGCGATCCTGGCGTCCAACACCTCCTATCTCGACATCGACGAGATCGCCGCGGTCACGAAGCGCCCGGACGACGTTCTCGGCATGCACTTCTTTTCGCCGGCCAACATCATGAAGCTGCTCGAGGTCGTGCGCGGCGCCAGGACCGACAAGGCCGTCGTCGCGACGGCGATGGAACTCGGCCGCAAGATCGGCAAGACGGCGGTGCTCGTCGGCGTGTGCCACGGCTTCGTCGGCAACCGGATGCTGGAGGCCCGTCAGCGCCAGGCAAACAAGCTGATCCTCGAAGGCGCCATGCCCTGGGATGTCGACAAGGTGCTCGTCGATTTCGGCCTGCCCATGGGGCCCTTTCAGATGGCCGATCTCGCCGGGCTGGACCTTGGGTGGAACAAGGAGAATTCCAAGGGTGAGACGGTGCGCGAGCGCTTGTGCGAGGCCGACCGGCGCGGCCAGAAGAACGGCAAGGGATTCTACGATTACGACGAGAAACGGAAAGCCACGCCTTCGGACTTCGTCAAGGACGTCATCCTGAAGAAGTCGCAGGAGGCGGGTCACGAGCGGCGCTCGATCTCAAACGAGGAAATCCTGCAACGGCTCGTCTATCCGATGATCAACGAGGGCGCGAAGATTTTGGCCGAGGGCATCGCCCAGCGCGCGTCCGACATCGATGTGGTCTGGATCAACGGCTATGGCTGGCCGGTCTATCGCGGTGGCCCGATGTTCTACGCCGACACCATCGGCGTCGATACGGTACTGGCCAAGCTGTGGGAATTCCACGAGCGGTTCGGTGACGATTTCGAGCCATCGTGGAAGCTGGAGGAGGTGGCCGCGAGTGGCCAGGGGTTCACCGGCGCAATCTGACCGTCACGTGGGGTGGGTCGGCTTCGGTCGACAATGAGGAACGCAACGCCATGCGCAAGCGCAATGCCAGCCAGAACGAGGGTGGCGAGGCTCCGTCGGTGGCCGAGGATCCCGGCGTGGTCACGGCGCTGGCGCGCGGTCTCGATGTGTTGTGCGCCTTCCAGCGCGGCGACGGGGCTCTCGGCAACCAGGAACTCGCTCGGCGCACGCACCTGCCCAAGCCGACCGTCTCGCGCCTGACCTACACGCTCAGCCGCCTCGGCTATCTGATCTATC
>JBBSUS010000602.1:0-2402 GCA_038234195.1 Hyphomicrobiales bacterium
AATGGCCGGACCGATACCATGCGCGGCGACCTGACGCCGAAGGATCGGGCGCGCGTCAAGGACGTAACGGCGCCGACGACGGACTTCTCCAAGCCGGAGCCGTTCGAAGCAATGCAGGCGGGCGCCTCGACCTCGACGAAGCTCGTCAATCGCGACTCCTTCAGTCACTATTCCGCCAACCTGACCTTCGAAGGCCAGGATCGCTTCAATCTCGGCGATGCCTTTTTCAAGAAGCTGTGGGTCTCCTCGCCGTCCTCGACCGAGGCGTCCGACGGGCTCGGCCCGCTGTTCAATGCCCGCTCCTGTCAGACCTGCCATCTGAAGGACGGGCGCGGGAGACCGCCAGCCAAGGACGAGCAGGCGGTGTCGATGTTCCTGCGCCTCTCGGTGCCCCCGAAGACCGACGCGGAGCGTGCCAAGCTCGCCAGCCACGAACTCGCCCGCATTCCCGAGCCGACCTATGGCGGACAGCTCCAGAATTTCGCGGTGCCCGGCCTGACCGCGGAAGGGCGGATGGTTATCGACTACACCGACAAGCCCGAGTCTCTTGGCGACGGAACGGTGGTGCATCTGCGCGCACCGCATTATTCCGTCGCAGATCTCGGCTACGGGCCGATTGCCAAGGATGTCTTGATGTCGCCGCGGGTGGCGCCGCCGATGATTGGGCTCGGCCTCGTCGCTGCCATCGCGCCAGAGGACATCGAGGCGCTGGCCGACCCGACGGATTCCAATGGGGACGGCATTTCCGGCAAGGTGTCGATGGCCCGCGATCCGGAGACCGGTGCACTGGAACTTGCCCGTTTCGGCTGGAAGGCGACCGTCCCGACTCTCAAGGCGCAGACGGCCGATGCGTTTGGCGGCGATATCGGAATCTCGACGCCACTGGTAACGGACGCCTTCGGGGATTGTTCGATCGCACAGGCGGTCTGCCGCGACGCGCCTTCCGGCGTGCAGGAGCGCCTCGGTCCGGTCGAGGCGCCCGATCCGATCCTCGACCTCGTGACGTTTTATGCGCACAATCTCGCTGTGCCAGCGCGGCGCAACGTCGACGAAAGCCAAGTGCTGCACGGCAAGCAGTTGTTCTACGGTGCGGGCTGCGCTGCCTGCCACACGCCGAAATTCGTCACGTCGCGCACGGCAGACGACAAGGCCCAGCAGTTTCAGCTGATCTGGCCCTATTCCGATTTCCTGCTGCATGACATGGGCGAGGGTCTGTCCGATCATCGGCCTGTCGGCGATGCCGAAGGCGACGAGTGGCGCACCCAGCCGCTTTGGGGCATCGGCTTGACGCAAACCGTCAGCGGTCACACACAATTCCTGCATGATGGCCGGGCGCGGAATCTGACCGAGGCGATCCTGTGGCACGGCGGCGAGGGACAGGCCTCGCGCGACGCCTATGCCGCGATGGACAAGGCCGACCGCGACGCCCTGCACGCCTTTCTGGAGTCCCTATGACCGCTCTCGCCGCCGTCCGCGCACTCATTGTCACCGCGCTTCTGGCCGGCCTTGGCCAGGGCGCCCTCGCCCAGACCGATTCGGAGGGCGACACGCTGGCAACGACCAAGGCGACCGCGGCCGAAAAGCTGGCGGTGGTGCGTCAGGCGATCGACGAGGCGATCGTTCCCGGGTATCGCGCCTTCGCGAAAGCCGCCGGGGCCGAAACGGGCATCGTCGATAAACTCTGCGAGGGACCTTCTCGGAGTTCGCTCACGGACGCGCGAAGCGGCTTTGCCGATCTGGTGAAAGCCTGGTCGGCGGTCGAATTCGTCAAGTTCGGGCCGGTGATGGAGGACAACCGCGCCGACCGAATCCTGTTCTTCCCCGATCGCCGCGGCCTCGGGCTGCGGCAGGTGCAGGGCCTGATCGCCGAGCCCGACGACAGCATCGCCTCGGGCGCAGCGCTGGCACATAAATCTGTCGCCGTGCAGGGTCTCGGCACTCTGGAATTCGTGCTCTTCGGCGATGGCGCCGAAGCGCTCGGCGCCAAGGGCGGTGTCGATCGCTGCCGCTTCGCCCGTTCGATCGCCGAGAACCTGTCGACCATGGCCAACCGGATCCTGACCGGCTGGACCGACAAGGACGGCATCGTTCAGCGCCTGGCCGATCCGAAAGCCGGCGATCCGGCCTATCGCTCGGCCGACGATTCCCTGAAGGAGATCACCGAGATCTTCATCCACGGCTTCGAAGCGATACGCGATCTCAGGCTGACACCGGCGATGGGCGAGGACGAGACAAGCGCACGGCCGAATCTCTTCCTGTTCCACCGTTCGGACCTGACGCTCGCATCGCTGCGGGCCAACTATGCCGGGTTGTCGAAGCTGTTCGAGACGTCGAAGGTGGCGACGTTGCTGCCCGAGAGCCAGGCCTATCTCAAGAATGCGGTTCGCTTCGAGTTCGAGAAC
>JBBSUS010000603.1:0-2396 GCA_038234195.1 Hyphomicrobiales bacterium
CGAGCGAATGCGAAGGTCGATCGCGTCGCCGCCCTGAACGATGCCGAACATCGCCTTCCCAGGTTGCGATCCGAAGGCGTTTGCCGAGCGCTCGGCCCATCGCAGCGAGAGTTCCATCGCCCGCTCGATCTCCGCCCGTTCGGCCGGCAGCCTGATACATTCATCGAGTTGCATCTGGATGTCGGAGTCGAGCAGGCCCTGGATCTCGATCGAGCGCTCCGGCGTCAATTCGTACTGTGCACCGTCGACATGCGACCGGAACTTGACGCCTTTTTCATCCAGCGTCCTGAGTTCGGCAAGGGACATGACCTGAAAGCCACCCGAATCGGTAAGGATCGGTTCCGGCCAGCGAGCAAATTCGTGCAAGCCGCCGAGCCGAGCTACCCGCTCGGCGCCGGGGCGCAGCATCAGGTGGTAGACATTCCCGAGGATGATATCGGCGCCGAGCTCTCGGACCTGCGTCAGATACATCGCCTTGACCGTTCCAGCCGTGCCGACCGGCATGAAGGCCGGCGTGCGGACGGTGCCGCGCGGCATGACGATTTCCCCGCGCCGGGCCATGCCGTCCGTGGCCAGGAGATTGAAACGGAAGGGCTGGCTCATGATCAATTCGCGCGGTCGAGGAGACAAGCGTCTCCATAGGAATAGAAGCGATAGTCCGCAGCGATGGCGTGGGCGTAAGCCGCCTGCATCGTCTCCAGCCCGCTGAAGGCGGAGACCAGCATGAACAATGTCGATCTCGGCAGGTGGAAGTTCGTCATCAATCTGTCGACAGCCCGAAACCGGTAGCCCGGGGTGATGAAGATGTCCGTCGGGCCGTCGAAGGGCCGAATATGGCCTTCCCCGTCGGCCGCGCTTTCCAGAAGCCGAAGCGCCGTCGTGCCGACCGCGACCAGCCGCCGGCCGTTCTCGCGCGCAGCGTTCAGTCGCACGGCCGTCGTGTGATCGATCCGGCCGATCTCGGAATGCATGACATGGGTGTCCGTATCGTCAGTCTTGACGGGAAGGAAGGTCCCTGCGCCGACATGGAGTGTCAGGTATTCGAAGGCGACGCCGCGGCTCTTGAGCGCTGCGAGCAACGCGGAAGTGAAATGCAGCCCTGCGGTTGGCGCTGCCACTGCACCATCCTCGCGGGCGAAGATCGTCTGGTAGTCGGTCTTGTCGCGCTCGTCCTCGGCGCGCTTGGAGCCAATGTAAGGCGGCAGCGGAATGTGCCCGACCGCGGCAATCGCCGCGTCGAGTTCCGGCCCGCCCGCCTCGAATCGCAAGGTCGCCTCGCCGCCCTCACTGCGATCCTCGACGGCCGCGGCAAGATTATCGATCACGCCGTCCCGTGAAAACACGATGCGGTCGCCATCGCGCACCCGCTTGGCGGGTCGCAGGAAGGCTCGCCAGGCATCGGGAGCAAGGCGCATGTGAAGGTTGGCGGAGATCGCAGCGATCCCCTCGCCCTCGCGCTGGCCGTCCCGGCGTCGCTCGCCGGTCAGCTGCGCCGGGATCACCCGCGTATCGTTGAAGACGAAAACATCGCCGTCATCGAGCAGCAATGGCAGATCGCCGACGGTGCGGTCGTAGAGCCGGCCCGCGCCGTCGACGGCCAGAAGCCGGGCGCTCTCGCGCGGTGAAGCGGGTCGCAATGCGATCCGCTCCTCCGGCAGCGTAAAGTCGAACCGGTCGACACGCATGCGAGAAACAGTCTCCGCAGATCAGATGTCGGCAGCGACGCGCATGGTCTCGATCGAATCGGGATCGGTCACCGGCTCGCCCTTCTTGATGCTGTCGACGATGTCCATGCCCTCGATCACTTCACCCCAGACCGAGTACTGCTTGTCGAGCCACGGTGCGCGGTCGAAGCAGATGTAGAACTGCGAATTGGCTGAGTTCGGGCTTTGCGAACGGGCCGCCGAAACGGTCCCGCGCTTGTGCGGCTCGGGGGTGAATTCGGCCCTGAGGTCGGGATGCTCGGAGCCCCCCATGCCGGCGCGCGACGCATTGAACTCGGGTCCGCCCTTCTTGCCGAACTTGACGTCGCCCGTTTGCGCCATGAAGCCGTCGATCACGCGGTGGAAAACGACGCCGTCGTAAGCGCCGGCACGAGCCAGTTCCTTGACGCGGGCGACATGGTTCGGGGCGAGATCGGGCCGCAGCTTGATGACGACCTGGCCTTTGGTGGTTTCGAGGACCAGCGTGTCTTCGGGATTTTCGTACGCCATCGATTTCTCCAGTTCGGTTCTTGAAACGAACCGACGGTCCGGGCTGGGCCCGGGCCGTCGGGATGCCCTTCCTTGGGCAAATTTTTTAACGGTGACAACCCTTGGGCAGCCGCCGGGCGATTACTTGGATGGCTTGCCGTCCGATGCAACGTAAACCTTGACCATTTTGTCGGGCTTGGCGAC
>JBBSUS010000604.1:0-2389 GCA_038234195.1 Hyphomicrobiales bacterium
GATGCGCCATACCGATCACCGCCGCTTCGGCGACGTCGGGATGGCCGACCGCCAGGTTCTCCAGATCGATGGTCGAGATCCACTCGCCGCCCGACTTGATCACGTCCTTGGAGCGGTCGGTGATCTTCATGTAGCCGTTCGCGTTCATGTGGGCGACATCGCCAGTGTCGAACCAGCCATCCTCCTCGAAGACGTCGGAGCCAACGCCCTTGTAGTAGGAGCTTGCGACGGAAGGCCCCTTGACCTTCAGGCGGCCGAAGGTCTTGCCGTCCCAGGGACTCGCGACGTTTTCGTCGTCGGTCACCTTCATCTCGACGCCGAAGGGCGGATGGCCTTGCGTCTCTTCCAGATCGAGCAGCGCGTCGCCTGTCAGATCGGCGACCTCGGGCTTGATGGTGCACAGGCTGCCGAGGGGGCTCATCTCGGTCATGCCCCAGGCGTGGATGACCTGGACGCCGTATTCGTCCTGGAACTTCTGGGTGACGATACGGGGGCAGGCCGAGCCGCCGATGACGACCTTCTTCAGGTCCGGCAGCGAGCCGCCTTCCTTTTCGAGGTGCTGCAGCAGCATCAGCCACACGGTGGGCACCGCGGCGCTCATCGTCACCTTTTCGTTCGTCAGCAACTCATAGACCGACGCGCCGTCCATCTTCGGCCCCGGCATGAACATCGCCGCGCCGGCCATCGGGCAGGTGAAGGCCAGCCCCCAGCCATTGGCGTGGAACAGCGGCACGATCGGCAGCACCCTGTCGCGCGACGAGAGACCCATGGCATCGGGCTGCTGGGCCAGCATCGAATGCAGGATGTTGGAGCGATGGGAGTAGAGGACACCCTTCGGGTTGCCCGTCGTTCCGGAGGTGTAGCACATGCCGGCGGCGGTGTTCTCGTCGAACTCCTTCCATGCGAAATCCGCGTCGGCCTCGGCGAGGAAGTCCTCATAGGCGACGACGCCGGCAAGCTTGGTCTCCGGCATGTGCGCGGCATCGGTGAGAACGATGATCTTTTCCAGGCTCTTCACCAGCGGCGCGATCTTCTCGACGATCGGCATGAAGGTCAGATCGACGAAGAGGTATCGATCCTCCGCGTCATTCATGATCCAGGCGATCTGCTCGGGAAACAGTCGCGGGTTCAGCGTGTGGTAGACGCCGCCGCAGCCGGTGATGCCGTACCAGCATTCCAGATGCCGCCAGGTGTTCCAGGCGAGCGTCGCGACCCGGTCGCCGAGCTTGAGGCCCTCACGCTCCAGGCGATGGGCGAGTTGCAGCGAACGAGTGCGGACGTCCTTGTAGTTGGTGCGATGGATGGGCCCCTCGACCGAGCGCGAGACGACTTCGCGCCGCGGATGATAGGTCGCGGCATGGTCGATGACCTTCCAGCACAGAAGCGGCCATTGCTGCATCAGTCCCTGCATGTCGATCCTCTCCAAGGATAGGCGGCGGACGGGATCATCCGGCCGTCGCCGGTTTCGCCGCCCATCCGTCTCGGGCGAATAGCGTCGCCGCTAAGGCAAGTGTCGTCAAAGCCTTCGGGTTTGTCCAGCAAAAGCCCGTCGCCCGCCGCAGGCGCTGACGCGCGGAGCCTGTTCGGCGATCGTCGATGGGGCGCGTCGTTCCGGCACCAACAAACGACGCCAACGACCGGCGTCGCCATCGCCACAGTTCGGCCTTCAGCGGGAGCCAAGGATGCCGGCAAGGGACGAGATTTATTCAACGGAATTCCACCATGCCGGCAACAGATCAGGTCATCGCCTCGGCCGAGACGCCCAACACCGGCTTCTTCTCGGTCGAACTCGCCCTCGCGCTCGACCTGACGAACCCCGTCGACATGCCCTTCGACGATTGCGTGCGCAACGCCGCCCTGGTCGTCGGCGGCGAACTGCTCTTCGACATGCCGTCGGACGGCTCGGTCGAGGACGCCTCGCGCATCGCTGCGGTGCGCACTGTCGAAGGCCGCGGCAACGCCATCGTCTTCGCCATCCTCAATGCCGAGGGCACCGACATCCGCGTTTCCAGCCGCGAAGAACTCGGCGACCGCTTCCACGGCTTTGCCAGGGCCTTCGTCGGCGTCCTCACCCGCATCCGCGAAGAGCTTCCGATCCAGACCGTCGAGACCGAAGGAAACGCCTGAGGACGCTTGACGCCAACTTTGCGTCAAGCGGTCAATGCGGCGTCGTGTTCGAGAATACGTTGACGACCACGACACCGGCGATGATCAGGCCGAGGCCCAGGATCGCAGGTGCATCGAGGCGCTGCTTGAACACGATGAGCCCGGCCAGCGAAATCAGCACGATGCCGAGTCCCGACCAGATGGCGTAGGCGACCCCGACGGGCATGGTCCTCAGCGCCAGCGCCAGAAGGTAGAAGGCAGCGAGATAGCTCACCGCCATCGC
>JBBSUS010000605.1:0-2387 GCA_038234195.1 Hyphomicrobiales bacterium
CGGTGGCCATGCCGAGGGTCGTGTATCGCTTCAGATGTTCGACCGACCGAAAGTTCTCCTGGTGGGCGAGCCTGATGTCCTTCACCGTGACATCGTTCTGCTGATCGACCCAGGCGCGGCCCTTGCCTTCTTCCACATGCCAGAACGCAGAGATCCTGACGGGGGCATCCTCGGCTCGCGGAGACTCGGCGGGCGCAGCCGCGTATCCGAGGTCCGCGAGGGCCGCAACGGCTTCGTTGGCGCCTTGTGAAAGCGCAGCGGCCGTCGATAAGCCGCCGGTCACTGCACCGGCAACCCGCATGCCGGTAGGGCAATCGCGGGGCACGAAGGCCGCGATGGCCTCGTCATAGGCGGGACGGCCGCGTTGATGGCAGGTGAGGCCGAGATTGGGGTTCCAGCCGCCCGATACGCCGAGCGCGCCGCATTCGATCTGGCGCAGATCGCCGGCAGCGGTTCTGACGGAGATGGACTTGAGACCGAGCCGCCCGCTCGTATCGACGACGTGCGCGCCGCGCAGGACCTCGACGTCGCCGGCGTCGGGCGCGTCGGATCGCACATCGATGACGGCGGCGACATTGATACCCTTGGCGCGAAGATCGGTGGCTGTTCTGTGTCCGTCATCGTTGCTGGTGAAGATCGCGACGCGCGGGGCGGGACACACCGCCCAGCGATTGGCATAGGCGCGCATCGCGCCAGCCAGCATGATGCCGGGGCGATCGTTCTTCTCGAAGGCGATCGGCCGCTCGATCGCGCCGGCGCAGAGCAGCGCGCGACCGGCATAGATGCGCCAGGTCATCTGGCGCGGGGCGCCTTGCGGCGGGACCGACAAATGGTCGGATACCTTTTCCAGCGCGCCATAAATGCCATGGTCGAATGCGCCGAAAACGTTTGTGCGCCGCATCAAGCGGACATTTTTCATCGAGGCCAGCTCTGCGACGGTCGCATCGACCCAATCGCGTGCGGGTGCGTCGTCAAGCGACTGGGTCTCGGCGTTCAGCCGGCCGCCGAAGACGAAGTCCTCTTCGGCGAGGATCACCCGTGCTCCGGCGCGCCCCGCCGTCAGTGCTGCCGAAAGTCCGGCTGGGCCGGCGCCGATGACGAGCAGGTCGCAGTGCAGGAATCCCTTGTCGTAGACGTCGGGGTCGACTTCCATCGACAGGCTGCCCAGTCCGGCGGCACGGCGGATTGCCGGTTCGTAGAGCTTTTCCCAGAACGCCTTCGGCCACATGAAGGTCTTGTAGTAGAAGCCCGCGGCGAAGAATGGCGACAGGCTGTCGTTGATGCCCATCGCGTCGAAGGCGAGCGACGGCCAGCGGTTCTGGCTGCTGGCGGTGAGCCCTTCATAGAGCTCGGCGGTGGTCGCGCGTGTGTTGGGTTCGCGCCTCGCGCCCGTGCGCAATTCGACGATGGCGTTGGGCTCTTCCGACCCCGCGCTCAGCGGACCGCGCGGCCTGTGATACTTGAAGCTGCGGCCCATCAGCCGCACGCCGCTGCCGATCAGGGCGGAGGCGAGCGTGTCGCCGGGATGGCCGCGATAGTCCTTGCCGTCGAAGGAGAAGGTCAGGGAGCGGCTGCGGTCGATCAGCCCGCCGGAAAGCCGTTGCCTCGCGCTCATCGGCTTCGTCCCTGCGCCAGCGCGACATCGCGGGCGAGTTCCACCTGCGTGATGTCGTGAGTGAGGGTGTCGCGGGTGACGACGAGCCATGAGCGGTCGCCCTGCTCGTGGTACCAGAGTTCGCGGTGGAGGCCCGCCGGATTGTCGCGCAGATAGAGATAGTCGAAGAACGCCTCCGCCGCGCCTTCGGCCATGCCGTCGGGGCGGTCGATCAACGCGGCGTCGCCCAGATAGGTGAATTCCTGGGCGTCGCGCGGGCCGAGAAGCGGATGTTGAATGATCATCAGCGGGTCGCTTTGTTCAATGCAGGTTCGGCTGGGCGCCGACGCCCTTTTCGTCGATCATCCGGCCGGTTCTGAAGCGGTCGAAGCGATAGGCCGTCGCCGTCTCGTGTGGCCGGTCCGTTGCAAGCAGATGGGCGAAGGTGAAGCCGGACGCGGGTGTCGCCTTGAAGCCGCCATAGCACCAGCCGCCGTTGAAATAGAGGCCTTCGATCCCGGTGCGGTCGATGATCGGCGAGCCGTCCATCGACATGTCCATGATGCCGCCCCACATCCTCAGCATCCTTGCCCGGCCGATCATCGGCATCAGCGCCATGCCGCCCTCGCAGACGTCCTCGACGGTGCCGAGATTGCCGCGCTGGGCGTAGGAATTGTAGCCGTCGATATCGCCGCCGAAGACCAGCCCGCCCTTGTCGGACTGGCTGATATAGAAATGGCCGGCGCCGAAGGTGATGACCCCGGGGATCACCGGCTTCAGGCCTTCCGAAACG
>JBBSUS010000606.1:0-2384 GCA_038234195.1 Hyphomicrobiales bacterium
GCTAACGCATACGCGCAGGCGCGTCAAACTGATGTCGCTGAGATGCCGTCTCGAAAGGCTTGCATCACGCAGCCGTCTTCAGCCGCTCGTGCTCGGCGCGCGCAAAGGTGTCGGTCATGCCGGATAGATAATCGCCGACCCGGCGGGCGCGCTTTTCGTCACTCAGGGTCTCGCAGTGTCGGGCCCAATCCGCTGGCATGAGTTCGGGGTGCTTGAGAAAGGCGTCGAAGAGCTCCTCGACGAGCGCTTCTGCGCTGCGCATTACCGCCATGACGCCGGGTTCTCGGTAGACGTGTTCGAAGAGAAAGTGCCGCGTCTGATCAACCGCCTTGCGCATCGTATCCGAAAAAACCACCAGCGCCCGATCCGCGTTCCGTACGGCGTCGGCGTTCGCTGGCGCCAGCGCCTCGATGCCGGACATGGCCGTCCGGATCACGTCCTCCACCATGCATGTGATGTGCCGGCGCAGGATTTCGTGACCGGTGCGAACCGGGTCGAGATGCGGATAGGCTCGCTCCACATCGGTCAGGATCGAGCCGGCCAGGTCCAGTTCGCGCAAGTCATCGATCGCGATCAACCCGGCGCGCAAACCGTCGTCGAGATCATGGGTGTTGTAGGCGATATCGTCGGAGATCGCGGCGGCCTGGGCTTCAAGGCTTGCGAAACTGAAGAGGTCGAGTGGCATCAACGTATCGAACTCGGCGATCGGATGCGGCAGGGGCTCGCCCTCAACGGCATGGGGGCCAGTGAGCGGGCCGTTGTGCTTGACGAGGCCTTCGAGCGTTTCCCAGGTGAGATTCAGCCCGTCGAACTCGGCATAACGACGCTCCAGCGCCGTGACGATGCGCAGCGACTGGGCGTTGTGGTCGAAACCACCAAAGTCTTTCAGCCGCCGCGACAGGGCCCGCTCGCCGGCATGGCCGAAGGGCGTGTGGCCGAAATCATGGACGAGCGCCACGGCTTCCGTCAGATCCTCGTCGAGCCGCAGCGCCCGGGCAAAGGCGCGGGCGATCTGCGAAACCTCGATGGTGTGTGTCAGACGCGTGCGGTAGTGGTCGCCCTCGTCGGCAACGAAGACCTGCGTCTTGTGCTTCAGCCGGCGAAACGCCGTGGAGTGAACGATCCTGTCACGATCCCGCTGGTAAGGCGTTCGCGTCCGGCTCGGCGGTTCGGCAAGCAAACGGCCCCGGCTTTCTTCAGGCTGGACGGCATATGGCGCCCGGCCGATGCCGCCCATGCCGATCGCTGGGAATTCGGCGGGCGCTTCAGCATCCGGAACCGTACTCAGGCGCTCAGCCGGATGATCCTGCATCTTAAACGATCCGTTCCGATTGACCGGGTTCATCAGCGTCCATACTTATGGTCGAGACATCGAACAAGGAGCGACGCGGCGAAACGCCGGGCCGAACGATCCATGAGCGAGACCCAAGACCCCACCACGGCAAACGTGACCGTATCGGAAGCAGCCGCAAAGCGCATTGCCGCGATCGTGGCAAAGAATGCCAGCGGTGCGGACAGCCTGCGCATATCAGTCGAAGGCGGCGGATGCTCGGGCTTTTCCTATAAATACGATCTCGCGAGCGGCCAGGAAGAGGACGACATCGTTCTCGAACGGGACGGCGCACGGGTGCTGATCGACCAGGTGTCGCTGGTGTATCTGGAAGGCTCCGTCGTCGATTTCGTCGACGATCTGATGGGGCAGTCCTTCCAGATCCGTAATCCCAATGCAGTCGCGTCTTGCGGCTGCGGCACCAGCTTTTCGGTCTGAAGCGCCCTGTGCAGATCGCGACCTGGAATATCAACGGCGTCAAGGCCCGTATCGACACCCTCACCGCTTGGCTGAGCGAGCGCTCGCCGGACATCGCGTGCCTTCAGGAAATCAAGAGCGTCGACGAGGGATTTCCGCGCGGCGCGATCGAGGCCCTCGGCTATCACGTCGAGACCCATGGCCAGAAAGGCTTCAACGGCGTCGCGCTGCTGTCGAAGGAAAAGCCCCGGTCGGTAGAACGACGTCTGCCGGGCGACGAAGCGGACGAGCATTCGCGCTATATCGAGGGCGTGTGGGATTTCGGCGGCCAACCATTGCGGGTCGCGTCGATCTACCTGCCGAACGGCAACCCCATCGGCACCGAGAAATTTCCCTACAAGCTCGGTTGGATGGACCGACTATTTTCGCATGCAAGAAAGCTGATTGCCGACGAGGAGCTTGTGGTGCTTGCGGGTGACTACAACGTCATTCCCGAGGCTGCCGACGCGGCTAACTCCAAGGCCTGGACCGACGATGCACTTTTCCAACCGGAAAGCCGCGCTGCCTATCGTCGGCTGCTGAATCTTGGGTTGGCTGATGCGCTGCGTTCAAGCACCGATGCGGACAAAACCTACAC
>JBBSUS010000607.1:0-2365 GCA_038234195.1 Hyphomicrobiales bacterium
CGAACCGGGAAACGTCTTCGGATCGGTGCGGGCGTAGCCGTGGTCGGCATGGCCATCGGTGCTTTGGCGTGGGCGGACATCGAGTTCGAACGAGCCGTCGAAACTCGCATGGCCGCTATTGCCGAGCCCCGAACCGGCGTGGAGATCGTCGACCGCAAGGGCGCGCTGCTGCGAGCCTTCGCCAGCGAGGATGGCCGGTGGCGGCTGAAGGCGGGGGTTGCTGACGTCGACCCGCGCTATCTCTCCATGCTCGTCGCCTGGGAGGACAAGCGCTTCTACGACCATGGCGGCGTCGACCTTTTGGCCGTTGCTCGGGCCGCCCTTCAGTCGGCGACGTCGTTGCGCATCGTTTCGGGCGGATCGACGCTGACGATGCAGGTCGCTCGGCTGATGAACCGCCTGCCGACCGGCAGCGTGACGGCCAAGTTCGAGCAGGTGCTGACATCCATCGCGCTGGAGCGGGCGCTGACCAAGCCCGAGATCCTGTCGCTCTATCTCCAACTCGCCCCTTATGGTGGCAATCTGGAAGGCGTGAGGGCTGCGTCCTACAGCTTCTTCGGCAAGGAGCCGAAGCGTTTGACCGTGGCGCAAGCCGCGCTGCTCGTGGCGCTGCCGCAATCGCCCGAACGGCTGCGGCCGGACCGCTCGCCGTCGGCCGCAAAGATTGCTCGGGACCGCGTCGTCGACCGGATGGCGACGCTCGGCCTGATCGATGCGGGCGAGGCGGCGCGAGCCAAGCGCGAGGCGATGCCGAAGGGGCGCCAGTCGCTGCCGCTGATGGCCGCACACGCTGCCGTACGGCTGCACCGCGCGGACCCGACGCTCCCGCGCATTCGCCTCACTGTCGACAAGGCGATGCAGCAAAGGCTCGAAGCCTATGCGAGCGACAAGGCGGCGATTCTGAAGAAGCCGCTCAGCCTGGCCATTCTGGTCTCGGATGCGACCACCGGCGAGATTCTTGCAGACATCGGTTCGCCAGACCTGTTCGATCGCGACCGGCAAGGCTACGTCGATCTGACACGGGCCCCCCGCTCTCCGGGCTCGACTCTGAAGCCGCTGATCTATGGGCTCGCCTTCGAGCGCGGCATCGCCCATCCCGAAAGCCTGGTGGACGATTCGCCCGCCGCCTTCGCGGGCTACACCCCGCAGAATTTCGATCGCGAATTCGATGGCGTCATCACCGCGCGCCGCGCCCTGCAACTGTCGCGCAACCTGCCGGCGGTGGAGCTTTTGAGCGCGGTCGGTCCGGCGCGGCTGATCTACCGCATGAAGCGGGCCGGCGCTTCGCCGGAACTCGGCGACCGGTCGTTGCCGGGGCTCGCCATCGGCCTCGGCGGTCTTGGGCTGACGCTGGAGGATCTGGTCAGGATCTATGGCGGTTTGGCCAATGGCGGCGTCGCGATGCCGTTGCACATCGAGGCCGATACGTCAGGAGCCACAGCTTCCGTCGTCGGCAAGCGGATCCTGTCGGCGCAAGCGGCCTGGTATGTGACATCCATCCTCGCCGGAGCGCCGACCACCACCAAAGGCTCTCCCGGCGAGATCGCCCACAAGACCGGCACCTCCTACGGTTATCGGGATGCCTGGACGATCGGCTATGACGGCCGTCACGTGGTCGGGGTCTGGCTTGGCCGGCCGGACGGCGCGCCGGTCACGGGCCTCGTTGGCCAGGATTCGGCATTGCCGGTGTTGCGCGATGTCTTTGCCCGGATCGGTCCGGTCACGCGCCTCGCCGGTCCGCCGCCCGGCATTCTCGCGTCCGCCGGCGGGGGGCTGCCGCCGCCCATGCGCCGGGTCGGCCGGGCCGCGGAGCTGTTGCAGGCCGGGCTCAAGCCGGAAATCGTGTTCCCGCCGAATGATGCACGGATCGAACTCGGGCTGATGCCGGCGAGCGGGGCCGCCGGCGTTGTGAGCGACGAGCGCGCAGGAGACAGCGACGCCAGGCCGGCCGTGCCGCCTGCTTCACCGCCAACACCCGGACGAGGACCCGAGCGAGTTTTGGTCGCAGGATCGGCGAACCCCGATTCCCTATCCGAGGCGGGCGGCGCCGACCTTTATCTCAAGGTGCGCAACGGCAAGCCGCCGTTTACCTGGTATGTCGACGGTCGGCCCGTCGCGCGGGACGCCCTTGAGCGTCAGGCCCGTTACCGCGCTCACGAGCCGGGCTTTCTCGACATCTTCGTGGTCGACGCCAACGGTGCCGCCGCGCGTTCGCGGGCCTTCGTCGACTGATCGCACGCCTGTCGTCGGTCGAATGGATGTGCGACTGGCCTGGACCGATTCATCGGCTGTGACTTGCAGGTGGTGCTGGATGCATGAGAGCGCTCGCTCGCACCGTGATCCTTGCACAAAAGAAAGAGCCCCC
>JBBSUS010000608.1:0-2365 GCA_038234195.1 Hyphomicrobiales bacterium
AAAAGGTCATGGAGCGCATCGAGCGCGCTGGCATCCAGGGCGACAAGGGCCCGAAGATGAACGAAGAGCACGACATGGCCTACTGGGTCGACCAGGCCAAGAAGAACGGCACGCTGGCGCCTCAGCCCAAGAAGGAAAACGAGAAGGAAAAGCCGATCACCATCGGCTATGACGAGCTCGTGAAAAGCTGGGCAGACGCCAATGACGCGAAGGATCCGGGCGATGCCGCCGCCGACACCACGGCGACCAAGGCATCCGACACACCGGACACGATGACACCGGCCAAGTAAGCCGCACGTCGCATGCAAATTGGGATCGGGTGGCGATGCCTCCCGATCCCAACACCTCACATCCCGGCAACAGCCGTCACGGCTGCTCAGGCGTCCAATTTGCCAAGGCAGCATTTCTTGAATTTCCTGCCGCTCCCGCACGGACACGGATCGTTGCGCCCGACATCGCGCCACGGATTAAAGGCCGGTTGTTCGTCGGCGAAGTCGTCGCCGAAGCCAGCCGTGGTCGGCGGCGATGGGTTGGCACTATCGCTTCGTGCCGCATCGTTGCGCGAGGCGACATCCACGAACGCCTGCAGCATGTCGGCGGTCGATGGCACCGCCCGGGGCGAAAGTTCGGACGGCCAGGGCGACTGCGGATGGGTGACGGCGTATTCGAGGTCCGCATTATAGTGCTTCAGGTCGGTGAAATTGTAGGGCACCTTCTCGTCGGTAATGGCCTTGCGGGCCAGCGGCGCCAGATCGCTCAGCGCCAGCGACGCGACGGCGCCGATCCAGCCCACCCAGACGAAATTGTCGTGGCGCGGCTCCAGGCGGCGATAGCTGGATCGCACGAAGGCCTCGACCGCCGAGCGATCCGTTTTGCCTTTCACGGCGAGTTCGACCAGCGCCTCGAAACAGGCGTGCCGCGAATACTGATCGGCCTTCGGGTCGAGGATCACCGCCTCCAACGGATCCCGGTCACCGTCGAAGAGAGCCGCGCAGATGGCGGCAAGGTTCGCAGCCGAATCGCCGAAGAGACCGTCGATGACGTCGCTGTCGCGGCGCAGGAGCCGGCAGACACTGCGGTAGGCCGCGGTCGCTTGCCACTCGCCAAGGAGATGGACGATGACGATCAGCGGCGAAGAGGCCAGTTGGTCGTCGTTGGGTTGCCGGATCGCGAGAAACCGCTCGATCTCCGCAACGAAGGCCGCGATCATCTCCTCCCGGCGCCCTTCGGCCTCGGCAATCGCCTCGCGCGGCACCTTCCGGTGATCGGCTTCGACGCCGAACACGGCGATGATCTCATCGGGTGTCATGGCCTCATCGGGCGTCATGGCCTCATCGGGTGTCATGGCAAAGTCCCTTCATATCGTCTCTTGCCAAGGCGCATCGCCGCTCCGGCAAGCACGCCGCCCGCAGGCGGCCACGCTCACCCTCGTAAGAGCAAAAACCAGGGAGAATCTCAATGTCCGGCTACGTCCTCGCGATCGACCAGGGCACGACCTCGACCCGCGCCATCGTCTTCGACGACGGCTTTCGGCTCGTCGGCGTCGGCCAGGAAGAGTTTCCACAGCATTTCCCGCGGCCGGGCTGGGTCGAGCATGACCCCGAAGACATCTGGAAGACGACGGTCGCCACGATCCGCAGCGCTCTCGCCGACGCTTCGGTCTCGGCCACCGACATCGCCGCGATCGGCATCACCAACCAGCGCGAGACGACGCTGATCTGGGATCGCGACAGCGGCAAGCCGATCCATAATGCCATCGTCTGGCAGGACCGCCGCACGGCGGAATTCTGCCGCAAGCTGGTCAAGGACGGGGCCGAGCCTATTGTCACCGAAAAGACCGGCCTGATCGTCGACCCCTATTTTGCCGGCACCAAGATCGCGTGGCTCCTCGACAACGTCGAGGGCGCGCGGGCCAAGGCCGAAGCCGGCAAGCTCGCGTTCGGCACCGTCGACTGCTTTCTCCTTTGGCGGCTGACCGCCGGCAAGGTGCATGCGACGGACGCCACCAACGCATGCCGCACCATGCTCTTCGACATCTCGGCGAACGACTGGGACGACGAGCTTCTGCGCCTTCTGAATGTCCCCCGCGCGCTCCTGCCGCAGGTGATGGATTGCGACGCCGAATTCGGCGAGACGGACGCCGCGCTGTTCGGCGCAGCGATCCCGATCCGTGGCATTGCGGGCGACCAGCATGCCGCGACCCTCGGCCAGGCCTGCTTTACGCCCGGCATGATGAAATCGACCTACGGCACCGGCTGCTTTGCCGTCCTCAACACCGGCGCTGTGCGCGTGCCCTCCTCCAATCGTCTCCTCACCACCGTCGCCTACCGCCTCGGCGGCCAGACGACCTATGCCCTGGAAGGCT
>JBBSUS010000609.1:0-2365 GCA_038234195.1 Hyphomicrobiales bacterium
AGTTCATTCGCCGACATACGCGGCGTCGGGCCATCGTGGAACGGAAAGCCTGCCCATATCTCGCAGAGGTCGGCGATATGGTTCGCATCCCCCGTCTCCGGCGAGAACACCGCCCAGGTGTCGCCATGCAGGCGCGCCGTCTGGATTGCCACCTGATCGAGCCATCGACTTTTGCCGTGGTTCGGAATGCCGGTGACGACGACGAACTGTCCGGGCTGGTAGCGAAACGCTCGATCCAGTTCGTGAAAGCCGGTCGTCTTCGGCTGAGGTCCGCGACCGTGATAGAGATCCATCACCTCGTCGGCGAAGTCGGACACGCCATGCAGGCCGTCGATCGGCCAGGGCTCCGCTTCGACGATGGACTGACGAACGGCATCGGCGCCGAATTCGAGCAGGGTTTCGTTCGCGTCCTTGGCCTGTCCCTTGTCGCCGGACGGGAACCGAACGCGCCAGCAACGATCCTTGCCGAGACGACGTGCCAACTCGTTCGCAAGCAGCTCGCCGGGGCCGTCCATGTCGGTAGCGATGTAAACGCGATACAGCCCCGCCAGCGAGTCCGAGTGCGTGGCGAGTGGGTCGTTAACGTCTTTCACTCGTTTCGGCTCTGGACGGGGCTCCATTGGGCAGGGAAACCACATTGGGGAAGCCTGCCTCGATGAATGTCAGCACATCAAGCTCGCCCTCGCAAATTATCAGGTCTTCGCCGGGCTGGATCGAATCCGCGTTGTAGAGGACCGGCTCCGGGTCCTTTTCCTGCCGAAACTGCTTGTCGGCGGAGCGGTATTTGACGTTGCGCAGGGCGCCGTCCCACTCGTACGGAAACGCGATGCAATCGAGTTCGCCATTCGTCTGCGGAAACCATGCCCGCGTCCGATAGATGCCGGCCGCCTCAACGGTCTCCTTCGAGATGCCACGACCGGCGAACCATTCAAGCATTTTGTCGGGGCGCGGGGTTTCGGCGGCACGCTCCGGCCGGCGATAGGTCCGCCGATTTACCGCGTTGTCGCTGCGGCGATAGTCGCGCCCGCCAGCGGCGCCGGACCAACCGCAGTGATGGCAGTTCCACACCGCCCGGCCGTCCGTCTCGACCGTCACCGACAGGCAGGTTTCCGTCTGCTTGCGCCGTTGATGCGAGCACGCCGGGCATGTCGTCTTGTGGGTGCCGACTGAGGCCGAGCGAAGCTTGATGCCCTGTTCGCCGAGGGCGCTGATTACGTCTGCCATGGGGATTACCGCGCTCATCAAAACGACTGCCGCATTTGGCGTTCGACAGGATCTTTCGACCACTCCGGCTTGATCGCCTCGCCGATCCACGGCACCGGGTCGGCAATCCGATCGGCTTCGGCCTGCCGGATTTTGGACAGGACGAGACGGCAGTCGTCCTTAGCCGCCTTCAGCCATTTGCCGATCAGCGCCCGGCACCGGCCGTCCGGTTTTCCGGTCTGCCGAATGAGCGATTTGATGCCCTCGTCGAACAGCTGTTTCCGAAGGTCCGGCGGCGCCTCTGCGCCCGATCCGTCAGGATCGGAATAAGAACCGTTAGGTTCTTCTCTGGCTTCTGGCTTCTGGTATGGCATTGCTTCGGCATTGCATGCGGATTGCGCTGATTTGGCACCCTCATTGATTACGTTGACGTTTTCGCGGACTTTTTCCCACCGCGTGTTCGCGGCTTTGGTCGAGTTATGTACGAGTTTTGATCGACTTTTTACCGTTTGCTCCGCTCGCGCGTTGCTGATTACGCCCTCGCGGCGGATCAATTTGCCCGCCAAAACAAGGTTGTTAACGGCCTTCTCGACGCCGGTTGGGCGCATGTTGCAGCGACGTGCCAGGCGTGTGATGTCGTCGGCAATAGGCGCGCCAGAATCGAAGATCAGATTGAGGACGATCGAGTAGACCCAGCCCTCGTTCGGACCCAGATCGGCAACCCCATTCAGGAAGTCGCCAGCGTACCATTTGACCCAGGGATTGGCGCTCATGTCCGCCTCCGATCTTGAACGCGGCGGACGATGCGAGCAGCGGGAATGCCGATCGGAATAAAGCCGTGGTCGTCATTGCAATTGCCAGCGCCGGGCTCATCGCCCGATGCCTCCTTCATTTTGTCGCTGCCATTGAAAGCCGTCGCCACGCGAACCGCTTGCGCATAGTCGCTAGTAAAAATCGTCAGCCGATCCTGGCCGGCGAGTTCGAGGCGGACCCAGGACTTGTCGCCGGCCGCGACGGGTTCGGCATGCCTGATATTATGGAGCTGGATCGAGATCATGCCGCGCACTCCATGTCTTGGAGAACTTCGACATTCGAGCGCAGGACGTATCTCGCATGATGGCCGCTGAAAGTGCCACCATGCGCTTCCTCGATTGTCTCGACG
>JBBSUS010000610.1:0-2364 GCA_038234195.1 Hyphomicrobiales bacterium
CGGCGTTGTAGGCGGCGAAGGTCAGAACGTAGGACCCGTCGAAATTGTCGATCTGATCGCCGAGAAAACGGGCCCCGAGCGTGGCGTTGTAGCCGGCGTCGGTGGTCAGGCGCGAGGCCGAATAGTCCAGTCCGACCTTGCGGGCCATGCTTTTGGCTGTGCCCGGCATCAGCTGCAGCAGGCCGAGCGCGCCAGCCGACGAGCGGGCGGCCGGGTTGAAGGCGCTTTCCTGACGGGCGATGGCATAGGCCAGCGCCTTGCCCGAGGCCGAGATGTTGGCGCTCGATGGAATGACCCCGATCGGGAAGGCGAGGGCTGGCGCGTCGACACCACGCCAGTAGGCGATCTTGCCGACCTGAAGCACAAGATGATGGTCGCCGCGTCGCTCGGCCATGACTGACAGGAGCGCCAGCTCGCCAGGGCTGTCGAGTTCCTCGGCGAGGTCACGGTATAGCGCATCGGCGCGCCAGTCCGAACCGATTTCCTCCAACCTTCGGATGGCCCGCACGGCCTCGCGGCTCTCGAAGCGCCGCCGCTCGGCCGAGCTCGGCGAGGGAAACTCGATCGCGTCGGGCTGGCGGCCGAGGCGGGCAGCGGCGAGCTGTCCGTAATAGGTCGCCGCGTAATGGGCGGCGTTTCGATAATAACCGGCAGCGATGCCCGGTCCGCCTGCTTCGGCAGCGCGGCCGAGCCAGTAATAGCCGCGCGACAGCGACAGCGGCTTGTTGGAAATCTTGACAATGCGGGCGAAATGCCGGGATGCGGTGCGCGCGTCGCCGAGGAAGCGCAGAGCGATCCAGCCGGCATGGAATTCGGCTTCCACGTCTTCGGATGGACTTTCGGCGAGATGGGTCGCTGCAACCTTGTAGGCGAGCTGGTTCTTGCCGAGATCGAGGAGATCGCGGGCGACGATGCGACGCTCGTTCCACCAGGCATCGGGCTCGATCAGCGCGGCCGGGTCGTGCGGGGCATTCATCAGGAGATCGGCAGCCTGGCTGGTCCTGCCGCCCTTGCGGGCGTCCTCGACCAGGGCGAGACGGTAGCCGGGATCGCCACGCTCGGAGCGTGAGACGGCGCTCAACTGCTTGCCGGCATGTCCGTTGCCGCGAATCGCCGCGGCGCGTGCGGCGTAGAGATCCTTCGCGCCGGCAAGACCTGCGACCCGGGCCGCATCGCTGACGCGGTCCTGATAGAGCAGCTTGTCCATCCGATATTTGTGGTCGGCACGGGTGAGCAGGGTCTGGAACTGCCTCAGGATCTTCTGCTCGGTGTCCTTGTCGAGGAGGTCGTTGCGCCAGACGCCGGCGATCAGGCGGCGCGCACGGCCGGCATCGCCAACGGTCAGATAGGCCTTGGCCAGGGCCATCGCGCCTTCTGGGCTCTCCGGCTCGGCGCGGCCGAAGGCCTGGATCACCTCATTTGCCGGACGATCCTCCCGGTAGAGCGCCTTTTCCATGTTGACACGCAAGGTCTTCATGCCGGGCCAATTGGAGAGTTCGCTGGCGGTCCTGGCGATCTCGATCGCCGGAACGTCCCTGCCGCCGGTCAGCGCGATCGCCCAGTCGAGGATGTGGCGGTCGAGGGAGCCGGGCATCATGCCTTCGCGGATGCCACGCGCCTTGATGGCGTTTCCGTCAGAGAGCGCCTGCAACCCGTCCTTCAACTCGCCGCGCATCGGCGCCACGGCACCGATGCGCGGCGTCATCGAGGCGATCGAAGCGGTGAAGGCCGAGGATGTTGCCGGCGCGGCGGATCGCGGTGCTCGGGGCGAAAGAAGCGGGTTCGGCGCCGGTGTCGGAACGGCGGTGCCGAAGCGGCCCGGATCGATCGCGACGCCAATCGATTCTTCCGACGGGCGCAGGGACGGCATCGGTACGCCGGTCGGCAGCATCAGGTCGGTCGCGAAGACCTGCGACGGCAGCATGGCGGCGGCCAGCAGCGTCAGGGTTATCCGTGACGAGGTGATCCGAAACAGGGGTTTACGGGAACGCATGGCTTACTCCGGGTCGAACGCGCTGTCGGGCGGGGATCGACGGGGCTTTCTTAGCACCCCAACCGATCCGCTTTGAGGCGACGAGCGCCATTCGCATTTCGCGAGCGCTCGTCTGTCCACGCCGCCTGCCGACATGGTTCCCAAACCTCTCACGGGCAGGCTTAAGGTGCGGTTACCGATCGGGTGAAGCTTGCCTTGCAGAACGCACTTGGCCGCACTGGAAGAAGGGTCCCCTGCAACAAGTCCCGCATCACCCGATACGCTCGCTCCTGCCGACTTTCGCCTGGCGACCCGCGTTCGCTTGTTTCGCGCCCAAGCCTCTCATATGGTGCCGCGCCAAGTGAGCGAAAGACCTGCGGTCGAAGACGCGC
>JBBSUS010000611.1:0-2363 GCA_038234195.1 Hyphomicrobiales bacterium
AGGGCCAGGGCAGCGCGATGATCACCAACCGCCACGTCCACCTCAACGAGGCGACCAAGACGCCGCAATTCTGGTTGATCTGGCTGGTGCTGTGCCTGAATGTGACCGCCGGTATCGGCGTGATCTCGATGGCCAGCCCGATGCTGCAGGACGTTTTCGGGACCAATCTGATCAGCAACGGCGGTGCTGGCATGACGCCGGAAGCGCAGAAGGCCGCCATCGTTGCGGCGGCTGCCGGCCTTGTCGGCCTGATCAGCCTGTTCAACAGTCTGGGCCGAATTTTCTGGGCCTCGGTGTCGGACAAGATCGGCCGCAAGAACACCTATTTCTGCTTCTTCATCCTGGGGATCGTGCTTTACGTTCTCCTGCCAACCTGGGGTCACCTGCTGATCCCGCTGATGTTTGTCCTGTCCATCTGCATCATCCTGTCGATGTACGGAGGCGGCTTCTCGACCGTACCGGCCTATCTGGCTGACATCTTCGGAACGCAGATGGTCGGCGCGATCCATGGCCGGCTTCTGACCGCATGGTCGGTGGCGGGCATCCTTGGACCGGTCCTCATCGCCAACATCCGCCAGTATCAGCTCGACAGTGGAATCGAGCCGGCTCTGGTTTATGACCGCACGCTCTACATCATGGCCGGGCTCTTGTTCGTCGGCTTGATCTGCAACGCGCTGGTTCGGCCTGTTGACGAACGTCACTACATGACGGACGAGCAACTGGCTCGCGAGCGTTCGCTTCAGCGGGAGGTGACGCCGAAGGCCGGCGCACAGGCAGCCGCCCGCGGCTCGTTCGGAATTGGCGGCGTCCTGGCATGGGCAGGAATCGGCATTCCGTTCCTGATCGGTGTGTGGATCGCCCTGGCCAAGGGTGCAGCGCTCTTCTGAGCCCTGCGACAAGCCGAAATACGTGCGGCACTAACGGGTTCGAGCCGCACCCGGGCGAGATAATGCGCGCTGGCTCCGCCAGTTCTTCGTCGGATTACAACAGACCCGCAAATGAAAAAGGGGCGCCCCAGGGCGCCCCTTTTTGTCTCGGCATGCTCATCTGCCTTCCATGCGACGCGAAACTCGCATGGAAGGCCGGTGGTTCTCAGCCCATGGCCTTGAAGTTGAACTCGGCGCCATCCTTGATGCCCGAGGGCCAGCGCGACGTCACCGTTTTGGTCCGCGTATAGAATCGGAAGGCATCTGGACCATGCTGGTTCAGATCGCCGAAGCCTGAGGCCTTCCAGCCGCCGAAGGTGTAGTAGGCAAGCGGCACCGGAATTGGCACATTGATGCCGACCATGCCGATATTGATGCGGCTGGCGAAGTCGCGTGCCGCGTCGCCGTCGCGGGTGTAGATCGCGACTCCGTTGCCGTATTCGTGCTCCATCGGCAGCGAAAGCGCTTCCTCATAGTTCTGCGCGCGCACCACGGACAGGACCGGGCCGGAGATCTCGGTCTGGTAGATGTCCATGTCGCGGGTGACGTTGTCGAACAGGCAGGCACCGACGAAGAAACCGTCCTCATAGCCCTGCATCTTGAAGCCGCGCCCGTCGACGACGAGCTTGGCGCCCTCCTCGACGCCGCGATCGATCAGGCCGAGCACGCGCTTTTTCGCTTCGCCCGTCACCAGAGGCCCCATATCGACGTCCTCGCCGGCCGTGTAGGGCCCGATCTTCAGGCTCTCGATCTTCGGCGCGAGCTTTTCGATCAACCGGTCGGCTGTTTCCTTGCCGACGGGCACGGCGACCGAAACCGCCATGCAGCGCTCGCCGGCGGCGCCGTAACCTGCGCCGATCAGCGCGTCGACGGCCTTGTCCATGTCAGCGTCGGGCATGATGATCATGTGGTTCTTGGCGCCGCCGAAGCACTGCACCCGCTTGCCGTTCGAACAGCCGCGGCCGTAGATATACTGGGCGATCGGGGTCGAGCCGACGAAGCCGATGGCCTGGATGTCCGGGTCGTCGAGAATCGCGTCGACCGCACCCTTGTCGCCATTGACGACGTTGAGGATGCCGGCGGGCAACCCCGCCTCGACAAACAGTTCGGCCAGCATGATCGGCACCGACGGATCACGCTCGGACGGCTTCAGGATAAAGGCGTTGCCGCAGGCGATGGCCGGGGCGAACTTCCACATCGGGATCATCGCCGGAAAGTTGAACGGCGTGATGCCGGCAACGACGCCGAGCGCCTGGCGAATCGAGTAGAGGTCGATGCCAGGACCGGCGCCTTCGGAGAACTCGCCCTTGAGGAGATGTGGAGCCCCGATGCAGAACTCGACGACTTCAAGGCCGCGCTGCACGTCGCCGCGCGCGTCGGGAATGGTCTTGCCGTGCTCGCGCGACAACGCCTCGGCAAGCTTGTCCATGTCGCGAT
>JBBSUS010000612.1:0-2359 GCA_038234195.1 Hyphomicrobiales bacterium
CGATCGCGTCCGGCCGCGCGATTTCACCCGCGAGTTCGCGCAAGAACGCCGTTGCTTCCGTCTCGGCGATCGCGATGTCGGGAGATCCATGGGAAATGAAAAGGGTCGGCTGGCGATTCATGGCGCGCGCACTCCAAGGCGTTGCCGGGAAGATAGCGATGCCGAGGCCACGACGTCAGCCGTTCGGCGCCCGACGCATCGTTCACCGAAGCGTCGTATGGCCGAGCGGCGTTTGAGACGAAAAGACCGAGCGCGTGGTTCGAGCGCTCGGCCGCCGTTTCGTCCCAGAACCGCGGGTCAGGCGAAAGCGGCGCGGTTGTTCGGCGTCGCAGCCTGATCCTTCTTGAGGAGTTCGGCGACAAGAAATGCCAATTCGAGCGCCTGATTGGCGTTGAGCCGAGGGTCGCAATGGGTGTGGTAGCGGTCGGAAAGATCCTCCGCCAGCACGGCCCGCGCGCCACCGGTGCATTCGGTGACGTCCTTGCCGGTCATCTCGATATGGATGCCGCCCGGATGGGTGCCTTCGGCGCGGTGTACGTCGAAGAAGCCCCGAACCTCGGCGAGGATGCGGTCGAAGGGGCGCGTCTTGTAATGATTGAGCGTGATCGTATTGCCGTGCCTTGGATCGCAGGCCCAGACGACCTTGCGGCCTTCCTTCTCGACGGCCCGCACGAGCTTCGGCAGATGGCTCTCGACTTTTTCGTGGCCGAAGCGGGTGATCAGCGTGAGCCGGCCTGCGATGTTGTCCGGATTCAGCGCGTCGATCAGGCGCAGCAGCGCATCGGGTTCCAGCGACGGGCCGCATTTGAGACCGATCGGGTTCTGGATGCCTCTGCAGAACTCGACATGGGCGTGATCCTCCTGGCGGGTGCGATCGCCGATCCAGATCATGTGGCCGGAGGTTGCGTACCATTTGCCAGACGTCGAATCGACGCGAGTCATCGCCTCCTCGTAGCCCAGAAGCAGCGCCTCGTGGCTGGTGAAGAAATCGGTTTCGCGCAGCGACGGATGGCTTTCGGCGTCGATGCCGATCGCTCGCATGAAGTTCATCGTCTCGGAGATGCGATCTGCCAGTTGCCGATAGCGCTCTGCCTCCGGGCTGTCGTCGACGAAGCCCAGCATCCACTGGTGGACGTTATCGAGATTGGCGTAGCCGCCCTGGGCGAAAGCGCGCAGAAGGTTCAGCGTAGCGGCCGACTGACGGTAGGCCATGATCTGGCGTTCCGGATTCGGGATGCGCGAACCCTCTTCGAACTCGATGCCGTTGACGATGTCGCCGCGATAGGCCGGCAACGTCACACCGTCCTTTGTCTCGAAACCCGACGAGCGGGGCTTGGCGAACTGTCCGGCGATACGGCCGATCTTTACCACCGGCTGCGAACCGGCGTAGGTCAAGACGACCGCCATCTGCAGAAAAGCGCGAAAGAAGTCGCGGATATTGTCTGCGCCGTGCTCGGCGAAGCTCTCGGCGCAGTCACCGCCCTGAAGCAGGAATGCACGGCCTTCGGCCACCTCGCCGAGCGACTTTGTCAGCTTGCGCGCCTCGCCTGCAAACACCAGCGGCGGATAGCTCGCGAGGCGCTTTTCCGTCTCGGCGAGAGCCAGGGGGTCGGGATAATCCGGCACCTGCTCGATGGGAAGGTTGCGCCAGCTCGACGGGGTCCAGTTCTTCGCCATTGGTAGTCCGCCCGACCGGATCATATGCCCGGCCGCCTCTCATCTTCGTCACGTGATCGATTTTGCGCGCGCCAGCCAGGACCTGACTGACGCCTCATGCGCGGCGTTTAAGCACTTTGCGCGCGGTTTGTCATCTGCGGGGGCGGGATAGGAAAATGGCGAAGGTGGCAGGTCCGCAGGGTCTTCCGTCAGTCCGAAGTGACCAGCCGCCCCCCGCGCTGCGCCACGAGCCCATCGAAGAACGCCGCCTCGCCATCTTCAAGCGTCACCGGCCTCGGATAGCGTGGGGTCATCCGATCGCAGAGGATATCCGTCTCGAATCCCTCGGTCTCAGTCACGAAGCGGCGTACACCCTCGTCGCCGTAGAGCATGCGAAAGCCCTGCATCACCGCATCGAGATAGCTTTGCAGGATCGACGCGTGCACTTCCTCGGCGTTCGGTGTGCCGCGGTATGCCTCGTAGATGTGGATCGGCACGTCGCTGACCGGGGCATTCTCAATCTGGAGCCGCGTCAGATCGACGATTCGGCGGTCGTAGCCTGCCTCGCGCTCGTCGACGGCCGGGAGATGGTCGGCGAGGTCGTAGACGACGACGCCCTCGATCGCGTGACCTTCGATACGCTCGACCGAGAGGACGGCCGAGTCCTCGTGTTCCGTCCGCGGCAGCCAGAGCCGGCGCCACC
>JBBSUS010000613.1:0-2356 GCA_038234195.1 Hyphomicrobiales bacterium
CTCGCCCCGTGTCGGAAACGAGGGGGATGTGCCGGATCGGGTCACGGAGAGCGATCCGGCCGCCACGGCGACCCTTAGCGCTTCGGCCAGGCAGAGCCCTTCGGCTAGCATGGCGGCGAGCGTGCCGACCGTCACGTCGCCTGCGCCGGCCGTATCCACGGACACCACCTTTGGCGCAGGTATGCTGTAAATTCTGCCCGCGTCGCCGAGCCACGCCCCGTCAGCTCCGCGCGTCACGACGACAGCGCCGCAGCCAGCCTCGATCAGCGCTGCGACCGCCGGATCAGTCGAGACACCGGTCAGATGCCGCGCTTCCGGCCCGTTCGCTACCAAAATGTCCACCCAAGGCAGCAAAGAGAGCATGTCCCACGCGATCGGCGCGCTGTTGAGAAGAATGCGGGCACCGCGTTCTCGCCCATGGCGCAAGGCGGCCGCGGTCGTCGCCGCCGTCAGGTTGCCCTGCAGGACGAGGATGTCGGTTTGCCTAAGACCGGCGAGCGCCGTGACGGCTTCCGCCGCGACGAAACCCGTTGCGCATGCCGCCGACGAGACAATCATATTTTCACCATCGGCGGAAACCCAGATCGACGAGATGTCGGTCGGCGCATCGAGCACGTGCCAGTCCACGGCAAGGCCAATCTCGCTCAAAACCTGCTGCCGCAGGAAATCCGCATCGGCGTCTTTGCCGATCGGCGCGATCAGCCGGGTTTTGGCTCCGGCCCGGGCCGCCGCGAAAGCTTGGTTCAACCCCTTGCCGCCGGGACATCGCTCCAAGCCGCCCGACAGCAACGTTTCGCCGGGCGACGGAAGCCGTTCGACCCGCTGGATCGCGTCCACCGTCGCATTTCCGAGAACAACAACCGCACTCATTTCCGGAGTTCGGCGACGACGGCCATGAACTCCTGGACGCGCTGCGGATCGACTTCGTTCCACCATGAATTCTCGTGCTTCAGCGAACTCGCAACGATCACCGCGTCGGCATATTCGAAGATCGCGCCGACGTTTTCCTTGGTGACCCCACTGCCCACCAGCACGGGAAGGCCGGTCGATTTGCGCACACCGGCAAGTTCGGCCGGATCGGCGCTGTTACCCGTGCGCTGGCCGGTTACGATGACTGCGTCGGCGTCGAAGAACTCGGCATCCCGCGTCATTTCAGCCAACGAGCGGTCGGCAACGATAGCATGCGCGCCGTGCTTCACGTGGACGTCAGCGAAGATTTTGACGTCGTTGGCGCGCAGCCAGGCACGGTAGCGGCTGGCGGCGCCGGCCTTGCCCTCCATGAAGCCCTCGTTGGCGACATAGGCATTGGCCCACTGGTTGACGCGGACGAAGTCGGCACCGGACGCCTTAGCGCTGGCGATCGCGAAGTCGACCGCATTGGCGAGGACGTTGATCCCAACCGGCGTCCTCCCCGCCTGGCGCACCCGGTCGGTCATCACCGCCATCACGGCTGCGGTCTCCGGCCCGAGTTCGTCCGGCTTGGCGAAAGGAATGTCGCCGTGGTTCTCGACGATCAGACCGTCGATCCCGCCGTCGACATAGCGCTTCGCCTCGGCGACCGCATGCGCATAGATCGCCTCGACGGGCTCTCCGTCATAGTGCGGTGATCCCGGCAGCGGCCTCGCATGAATGACGCCGATCGCAACCTTGCGGCGACCAAACAGCGTCTCGATAGCGTTGGGCTTTTCCCGATATATGGATGCGGGGTGGGACAAATCACGACTCCATTAAGATTAGAATGCTTCGGCGACGCGCAGGTTTTTCTGAGAAATGACGCCCGGAAGCGCCGACACGAGATCCTGCGCCGAGGGACGCACCTCCTGTGCGGCCAGGCGTGTGGTCGCCAGACTCCCGGCGATGCACGCGTAGCGGAGCGCGATAGGCGCGGATACACCGTTCAGCCAGAGAGCCAGGAACGTTCCAGTCAACGCATCGCCCGCCCCTGTCCGGTCTCGCACCTCGACCGACAGCGCATCGGCATGGCTGCAGGCCCCTCCGCGCTCGACGCAATATGCACCACGTCCGCCGAGCGTCACGATGACGACCTGAGGCCACGCCTTACTTCGTCGGTTCGCCTCCACGACCAACCAGCCCATCGCCGCATCCGGATCGCTCGGACAATCTGGAATGGCAGCGAGGCTCTCGCGGTGAAGAATGATCAGATCGAAGGCACCGAAAAGCTGCTCGGCATGGCTGGCGAGCCAATCAGTGGGCAACCCCGTCGCCTGCATCGTAAGGCAGAAGCCGCGCCGCCGGGCGAGGTCGACGACGCCAATCTGGCGCGGGACCTGGTATCCCTCGAAGTGTAGGCACCATCCGGCGCCGTCCGGCTTCGTCTTCCGGACGAAGCGTTCGA
>JBBSUS010000614.1:0-2355 GCA_038234195.1 Hyphomicrobiales bacterium
CCGATCTTCTCCCGCAACTGGTTGATGAAGATCGCGATCGTCTTGGTCTTGCTGAGGTTGCCGGTCAGCTTGCGCAGCGCCTGGCTCATCAGGCGAGCCTGCATGCCCGGCAGGGAATCGCCCATCTCTCCCTCGATCTCGGCCCGCGGCGTCAGCGCCGCGACCGAATCGATGACCAGAATGTCGATCGCGCCCGAGCGCACCAGCGTATCCGTGATCTCCAGCGCCTGCTCGCCCGTGTCAGGCTGCGAGATCAGGAGGTTCTCCAGATCGACCCCGAGCTTGCGTGCATAGACCGGATCGAGCGCGTGCTCGGCATCGACGAAAGCGCAGATGCCGCCCTTCTTCTGGGCCTCGGCAATGGTGTGCAGCGCCAGCGTCGTCTTGCCGGAACTTTCCGGCCCGAAGATTTCGACGACTCGGCCCTTGGGCAGGCCGCCGATCCCCAGCGCGATGTCGAGACCGAGTGAACCGGTCGACACCGTCTCGACCTCGACGATCTTTTCGTTGGCGCCGAGGCGCATGATCGAGCCCTTGCCGAAGGCCCGTTCGATCTGCGACAGGGCGGCATCGAGCGCCTTGTTCTTGTCCAAAGAATTATCCTCGACGAGACGGAGTGTGTTCTGTGCCATGATGACGGGACCTTATTCCACGCGTTGGACGGGGGTGCAATGATCGGCTTCTGCTCGTCGGTGTACACATTTTGTTCTCACGTGACAAGGTCATTTTCATGCTTTGTTCTTGTTCCCGGCAGTCGTCCGAATCGCTTCGCACTCAGCCGGTTCATTAAGATTTGATGAAAACCGCATCCCCCTCAGGAAGCCCGCGCTTTTTCCTCGCCGGCGCGGCCCATATCGACCGGCGCGCGCTCGCCGATACCCCCTATCGTCCCGCCGCATCCAACCCCGGCCGGTTGACGGACGAGGCCGGCGGCTCGGTGTTCAATGCCGCGCTCGCGCTGCGGGCATTGGGCGCCGAGGTGGCGATCGAGGGCGCGCGAGGGGGCGACGCCGATGGGAAGCGGATCGCCAGAACGATCAGTGCGCTGGGCTGCGACGACCTGTCGGTCACCTGGCTCGACAGATCGACGCCGACCTACACCGCAATCCTGGACGACAAGGGCGAGCTCGTCGCTGGCGTTGCCGACATGGCCCTCTACGACAAGCTGATTCCACGACTGTTCACCCGGGTGCACACGCGCGCCGCCATGCAGGCGGCCGATGGCTTCCTGATCGACGCCAATCTCCTGCCGTCGACGGTCCTGGCCCTTGCGAAGGCCGCCGGCACGCGCCCCGTCGGCGCGATCGGCGTATCGCCGGCCAAGGTGGTGCGGCTTGATCAGGCGCTGGGCGAGTTGTCGGTGCTGTTTCTCTCGGTTCAGGAAGCGGCAAGCCTGGCCTATGCGACGACCGGCACCGCTCCGTCGGTCCTCGCCGATCTGCTCCGTGAGCGAGGCGTCCGCCGCGCGGTGATCACCGACGGGCCGCGCGACGCCTTGATCATCGACGGCGATCTCTCCCTGCGCCAACGGCCGCCGAGCGTCGTTGCCCACGACGTCACCGGTGCCGGCGACACGCTGGCCGGCACGGCGATGTTTCATCTGGCACGCAACGTACCGTTTCTCGATTGCGTGCGTGCCGGGCTGGTTGCGGCGTCGATGCGGATTTCGGCATCGGCGTTTCCCCCGGCCGATCTGGCCGCGGACATTGAGCTCGGCGTCGCGGCGCTGCGCGACCCCGAGGAACTGGAGAGTGAACGATGAGCGGTCGGCAAATGGTCCTGACGCCAGAGATCGCAGATGCGGTTGCGCGGGGCCAGCCGGTCGTCGCACTGGAATCGACGATCATCACCCATGGCATGCCGCATCCGCAGAACGTCGCGATGGCCCAGCGTGTCGAGGCGATCATTCGCGAGGAAGGCGCCGTGCCGGCCACCATTGCGGTGATGAAAGGAACGCTCAGGATCGGCCTGGCTGCCGACCAACTCGAAAGCCTTGCACGCGCGAAGGATGCGCTGAAGCTGTCGCGCGCCGACTTGGCCTTTGCAGTCGCGACCGGTCGCACAGGCGCAACCACGGTTGCCGCGACCATGATCGCGGCAAAGCGCGCTGGCATTCGGGTATTTGCGACGGGCGGGATCGGCGGCGTCCACCGCGGCGCATCGCAAAGCTTCGACATCTCCGCCGATCTGGAAGAGTTGGCGCGCACCGACGTGATCGTCGTCTGCGCCGGCGCCAAGGCGATTCTGGATCTTGAAAAGACGCTGGAAGTTCTTGAGACGAAAGGCGTTCCGGTCGTCGGCTACGGGACTGACACACTGCCTGCCTTCTGGTCGCGGGACTCAGGTCTGCCCGTC
>JBBSUS010000615.1:0-2353 GCA_038234195.1 Hyphomicrobiales bacterium
AGTTCGCCGGCGCCGGCGACCGTGTGGCGCGCCAGGCGCATGGCGAGGTCGGCCGGCAGGCCCGCTGCCTCGCCGGCCTTGGCGAGGCATTCGGCGAGATAGAAGACGTAGGCCGGGCCGCTTCCCGAGACACCGGTTACGGCATCGATCAGGGCTTCGGTCTCGACCCATTCGACCGGGCCGCTGGCCGACAGGAGTTCGTCGGCGAAGGCACGGTCCGCTTCGCCGACACGCACGTTGGCGTAAGCGCCGGTGATGCCGCGACCGATGAGGGCCGGCGTGTTGGGCATGGCGCGGACGAGGGGATGCTCGCCGAGTGCGGCCTCGATTGCGGCGATGCCGGTGCCGGCGGCGATGGAGACGACGAGGCTGTCGTCGCGCAGCGCAGCCCGCAAGGCCGGCAGCGCTGCGCCCATCATCTGCGGCTTCACCGCAAGGAGCGCGACGTCGAACATCTCGGAAGGCACGCTGGTCTCGTGGCGCACCGCGTAGCGCGCGATCAGAGGCTCGAGAGCTTCGGGTATCTTCGGATCGACGACGAGGATGCGGGCGGGATCGAGACCACCCTCAAGCCAGCCTCCGAGCAGCGCCGAGCCCATGTTGCCGCCGCCCAGGACCACGATACGCTTGTCGGCGTTGCCGTTCGTCATGCTCAAGCCTCTCCCACCGTTTCGAACAGCGCCGAGGCCAGAGCCTCCTCGGCCGACTTGTCGGCCCAGACGACGAACTGGAAGGCCTGATAGAAGCGTTCGCAGTTTTCCAGCGCCGACGTCAACATGCGCTCGGCCTGCTGGCTCGTCGCATCGGCACCACCGGACAAAAGGAGCGCGTGGCGGAACATGACCGCCCCCTCGTGCTGCCAGAGGTCGAAATGGCCAAACAACAGCTTTTCATTGATGGCCGCCAGCAACCGCAGCACCTCGTCGCGCCGGTGAGCCGGAATCTTCAGGTCGAAGGCGCAACCGATATGCAGCGCCTCGACATCTTCCAGCCAGGAGAAGGACACCGAATAATCGGTCCACACGCCCTTCACCTCGATCGCCAATTCGTCGTCGCAGGACCGCTCGAACGACCATTCGCGCGACGCCGCCACCCATTCGATCACATCGACCGGATGGGACTGCCGCAACGCGGCCCATTCCATTGTTTCCATCAGACTTCCCCGTATCCGCATTTCGCGCGGGAAACCGTCCGCCACAGCGTCCCCCGTCGGGGCTCGAAACACCGCATGGCGGCGAATCACCCTTATGAATCAGCATATAGACGCGGAGTCTTCGGCTTAAGGGGATTAACCGGATATTCACCTTTCTTCGCATCGGCGTGCTGTCGGGTCGGACGAGAGAGCGGAGTCACGCGACTCCGGCAAAAGGCTTTTTCGTCGCGCGGATTCGGCGTGAAAGGCCGGTGACAAGCTGTTGATAGCCTGTGGATAACAGGGGTTTCACCGAAATCTTGAGGTGCGATCTGTCAGCCGGCTGCGTTGCGGCGGGCTTCCGCAACGGCGCGACGCATGTCGGCGGGCTTCAGCGCGCCGGGAAACAGCGTGGTGCCGATCATGTAGCCAGGGGTCGCATAGAGACCGAAGGCGTCGGCCTGCTCGCCATTGCGCCAGACGAGGGCGTCGATGCGCTTGGCGTCGGCATAATAGGCCTTGGTCAACGCAGCGGGGTCGAGGCCGGCACCCTTCAGGCGGCCGTCGATGACGTCGCGGGTGAGCCGCCCTCGTGTCGTCATCAGGGCCCTCATCGCCTTGCCCCGGCCGCGTCCGGCGGCGAGGGTCAGCTTGGTGGCGTAGACGGATTCCTCGCCGAGGATGGGCCAGTCCTTCATGAGGTAGCGGATGTTGCCGTCGGCACGGACCATGTCCAGCGTGTCCGCGAAGGACGCCTTGCAGAAGGGGCACTGGTAGTCGAACCACTCGACGAGCGTGACGTCGCCCTTGGGATTGCCGATCACCGCGACTTCGCGATCATGGAAGATCTCGGCTTTGGTCGCCACGCGCTTTGCGTCCGGCGCCGCCTCGGCTTTGCCGGCCAAGCTGCCGGCAGCGGCGGTCGCTGCAACCGCACTCATGAATCGGCGTCGATCGATCGTCATCGGCTCATCCTTTCCAGCATTGGGCCGTCGGACGGTGTCCGCCCGGTTCTTCGTCCAGCCCAATCGATCCGGTCGCTCTACGCCCGAAAGCCGCGATCGCCGAAATCACCTGATGGTGAGGGTCGCGACATGGCGCAACGTACTGAGGCCTGCCCAAAGCCGGCCGACCAGCCGGCCAGCCGGCAGCGTGCGGGCTGTCCGGTGGACCGTCCGCACGCTGCCGAATTTAGCCGATCAGGAGCCGGTGGTCTCACCG
>JBBSUS010000616.1:0-2353 GCA_038234195.1 Hyphomicrobiales bacterium
TGGCCGGCGCGTTCCCAACAGGGAGCAGGAACAGCGCCATCAGCTCACGCCATCGCTCAGTTCCTGCCCGCACGGCCTCAGGGCGTCGATTGGGCCTTGGCCTCGCTCGCTCCTGTGCCTCCTGCTCCGCCGGTGGTGAGATACCAGGCGCTGCCCAAGACGAGCGCGATGAACACCACGAGAACGGTTACATTGCGGACAACGTATGAGTTTTCCATATCCACGACCTACATCACGTCCCTGCGAGCCAGATAGGCGCGAATTCGGCTCTCGGCAAGCGGGAGGAAAGACAGAATTCGCCTACCAATCCGGCGCCTGAAACTGCAACGCATTTTCGAAGGCGACGCCCTCCTCGTAGGCCTGATGCTCGACGCTTCCGCTCGGGAATGGATTGCTCATCCGGGCCCGCGGGTTTCGCGCGCCCGCCCGCCCGCGGCTCCAGGCACTTCGTTCACGCTGCGCGTCGACCAGATCGCGCGCCAGCTCGGCGATCCGCTCCGCCCTGGGATAGGCCGCCCGATGCCGCCCCATTCCCACTTCGGTGCGATCGGAGTTGTCGTCGAAACGGATTTGCATCGAATGCAAGGCCTCCTTCTCGTCGCCCCCATTGCGCCACAAGTTTATCATGACCGAATACTCCCTGCCGCCGGCAATGTCATCAGCTTTCGGATATCGATTATTGCCGAGCTTCAAGATCATCCGGTTAATTGCCGACTCCAAATGCACGCGATTCGTATCTTTCCCACGTGTGACGCTTGGGCAATCGCACGCGTGCCACCTTCGAACGTCCGCGATCCGAAACGAGCGACCCGCGATCGATGTCGAGATGACTTGTGTCGGCACACGCTCGCCGCTAATAGTATGACTATTGCCGAGCGGGAGGCCGGAAAGATCAGCGTTTCGAGCGAAGAACCCCGCGCGTGGCCGTCTTTGGCCTGCGCGAGGCGCGCGAACCGCGGATTTGCGGGTCTTTATGCATCGGTCAACGGGAGGCGCCTCGCCTGAATCGGGGCATGGCGGGCAACGCCGCCGCGCAGCGAAGCGGGCGGCAAAGGGGAGAGAGATCGATGAATTATAACAGGATGATCGCCGCAGCGGCGATGACGGCAGCGCTTGCGTTGCCCTCCATGCTGCCGGGCGCAGCGATGGCACAGGACAAGGGCACGGTCGGCATCGCCATGCCGACGAAGTCCTCGGCCCGCTGGATCGACGACGGCAACAACATGGTCAAGCAGTTCAAGGAGGCCGGCTACGGCGCCAACCTGCAATATGCCGAAGACGACATTCCGAACCAGCTGAACCAGGTCGAGAACATGATCACGACCGGCGTCTCGGCGCTGGTGATCGCGGCGATCGACGGCACCACCCTGTCCAACACGCTCGCCAATGCGGCCGCCGCCAAGATCCCGGTAATCGCCTATGATCGGTTGATCCGCGACACCCCGAACGTCGACTATTACGCGACCTTCGACAATTTCCAGGTGGGCGTCCTCCAGGCGCAGTCGCTGGTTGAGGGAATCAAGGCGCGCTTCCCCGACGAGAAGGCCTACAATGTCGAACTGTTCGGCGGCTCGCCGGACGACAACAACGCCTTCTTCTTCTACAACGGTGCGATGAGTGTCCTGCAGCCGATGATCGACAAGGGCACGATCGACATCGTCTCCGGTCAGACCGGGATGGACAAGGTCGGCACGCTGCGCTGGGACGGCTCGGTCGCCCAGGCTCGCATGGATAACCTGTTGTCGGCCTTCTATTCCGACAAGCACGTCAACGGCGTACTGTCGCCCTATGACGGCCTGTCCATCGGCATTATCTCCTCGCTGAAGGGCGTCGGCTACGGCTCCGGCGACCTGAAGATGCCGATCATCACCGGCCAGGATTCGGAGATTCCCTCGGTCAAGGCGATCATCGCCGGGACCCAGTATTCGTCGATCTTCAAGGACACCCGCGAACTCGCCAAGGTCACCGTGGCGATGGTGAACGCCGTCCTCGACGGCAAGAAGCCCGAAGTGAACGACACCAAGACCTACGACAACGGCGTCAAGGTCGTGCCGGCCTACCTATTGAAGCCGGTGCTCGTCACCAAGGACAACTGGCAGAAGGTGCTGGTCGACAGCGGCTACTACAAGGAAGACCAGATCAAGTAAGCGACATCCTCGCTCTCGGCGGCGGCGCCTTCATGGTTCGCCGCCGTACCTGGCCAGTAACTTGACGGACACCCCCGCACGGTGGTGTCCGTCTCCACACCTCCCGCCATCATCAAAGTCAGACTGCCGATGACGACCATCCTCGAGATGCGCAACATCACCAAGACGTTTCCCGGCGTGAAAGCGCTGGCGGACGTCAATCTGAA
>JBBSUS010000617.1:0-2352 GCA_038234195.1 Hyphomicrobiales bacterium
GACGAAGGGAATCGCGGTGTCTCCGGTCTGCGAGCGTACGACCTGCGCCTGGAAGGTCATGTCCGACAGCGAGATCAGCGAGACGATGGCGGTGCCCTTCAGGAGTTCGATGGCATTGTTGCCGAAGGTGGGCAGCATGACGACGATCGCCTGGGGCAGAATGACGTGGCGCATGGCCTGGTAGCGGGTCAGATTCACGGCGACGGAGGCTTCGCGCTGGCCTCGATCGACGGATTGGACGGCGCTTCGCACGACCTCGGCACCATAGGCGCCGACATTGAGGCCGAGCGACATGACGCCGGCCTGCAAGGGGGTCAGCGTGAGGCCCATCAGCGGCAGGACGTAATAGAACCAGAACATCTGGACGAAGATCGAGGTACCGCGGAAGAACTCGACATAGACGACGGACAGCCAGCGGACCGGCGCAATCTGCGACAGGCGCCCGAGCCCGACGACGATCGCCACGATGAATGCCAGGATGCAGCCGTAGATCGTCAGCTGGATCGTGACGAGCGTCCCGTCAAGGATCAGCTTCAGGTAGCCGAGCCACATGTCCATGGGTCAGGAAATCTCGATTTGCGGAGCCTGCGCGCCGGGTTTGAAGGTTCGGAGCGCATCGCGCTATGGTCGAAACGGCGCGGATGCAACGGCATCCGCAGCCGAGGAGGCGAGGGCGACACTGTCTTTGTGCCGCCCGTCGTGTTCGATCGCTGGCCCTATTCGGCCGGGGTCGAGCAGAGCTTCTCGCGGGTCGTCGACATCGCCGCCTTGGCCGAAAAACCGTATGGCTCGATGATCTTGGCGAACTCGCCGGACTTCTTCAGCGCGGCGAGTTGAACGTCGAAGGCATCGCGCAGCGCGGTGTTGTTCTTGGCGAAGGCCGCGCCGTCGCAGACAATCTTCGTGCCTTCGACCGGTGCCACGACCTCGAGGCTCGGATCGCTTGCCTTCTTCAAAAGCGAGTTGATCGACAGGACCGGGAGCGCATAGACGTCGATACGGCCCTGCTGCAGCATGGTCACGCCGCTCTGCGCGTCCGGCACGACGATGACGCGGTCGCGGGGCACGCCAGCTTCCAGCGCCAGACGTTCCTCGGTGCCGCCGCCCGGTGCGCCGATCTTCGCGGAGCCGTCGGCGATCGCCTTGTAGCTCGTCAGCTTCATAGGATTGCCCTTCTTCACCGCGAAGGCCTCCGCGTCGCAGAGCACCGGTTCCGAATAGGCGACGGCGTTGCAGCGCTGTGGCTTCATGAAGAGGCCGGCGGTGACCGCGTCGAAGCGGCCGGCCTGCAGGCCCGGGATCATCGCGCCGTATTCGGAGATCGAGGCGACGACGTCGGGAATGCCCATCTTGGCGAAGACGGCCTTGGCGACGTCCGGTGCAGCGCCCGAAACCGAGCCGTCGGCCGCAACGGCGGTGTAGGGCGGCTCGTTGGCGATGGCGATGCGGGCAAAGCCCTGATCCTTGAGCTTCTGCACGGCGTCCTGAGCATAGGTCGGGGCGCCCGAGACGGCGAATGCGGCTGCGGCCAGCGAGGCGCCGAGAAGCAGGCGGCGGGTGTTCGAGAATGCGGTCATGAAAACCTCCAGGTTCGTTGGGTTGGTCGGTCCTGGTGGACCGGCGGTGTGAGCGATCGGCAGGCAGACGCTTGAAAGTCGCCAAAGCCGATCGAATGGTGAGGTCCGCTTCAGTGGGCGGCCAGCACCTTGCGCAGGAAGCCCTGCGTTCGTTCGTGTTTCGGATTGACGAAAATCTCGGACGGCGGACCCTGCTCGACGATGCTGCCACTGTCGAAGAACAGGACGCGGTCGGCGAAATCCTTGGCGAAGCTCATCTCGTGCGTCACGAGCAGCATGGTCATGTCGGTCTCCTCGGCGAGAAGCCGCATGACATTGAGGACCTCTTCCACGAGTTCCGGATCGAGCGCCGAGGTGACCTCGTCGAACAGCATGATCTTCGGTTCAAGTGCCAGAGCCCGGGCAATGGCCACACGCTGCTTCTGCCCACCCGACAGCTGAGAGGGCATCGAATTGGCCTTTTCAGACAGCCCGACCATCTCGAGAAGTTCCATGCCGCGCTTTTGGGCGTCCGCCTTCTTGGTCTTCTTGGTCAGGATCGGCGCCAGCGTGATGTTTTCCAGCACCGACTTGTGCGGAAACAGGTTGAAGTGCTGGAACACCATGCCGACCTGCGAACGCATGCGATGGAAATGGGCTTCGTCGGCCGGTACGAGGTTGCCGTTCTTCTTCATGTGAAAGAGCTGCTCGCCATCGATCTCGATATGGCCGCCGCTGAGCGTTTCGAGTGTCATCAGGAGACGAAGGATCGTCGTCTTGCCGGAGCCGGAAGGAC
>JBBSUS010000618.1:0-2338 GCA_038234195.1 Hyphomicrobiales bacterium
CCGAGCACCAGCACCGGCAGAATGAGGTGGCTGAGGCCGTTGAAGAACACGTCCCAGGCGCCTGACATCGCCGAATCGATCAAGAGCACACCGGTATAGGGCGTGACGTCGAGATCGTAGGACATGGCGTAGGACACATCGAGCTGGCCCGGCCCTCCGACCCAGCCGAGCTGACCGTAGAAGATGAGCAGCGCGACAAGCCCGAGCCAGAACACCGGCATCGAATAGCCGAGCAGGCCGACGACGCGCAGGAGGTGGTCGGGCCACCGGCCCTTGCCGACCGCCGAACCGACGCCCATCGGCACGCCGACGAGGACGCCGATGAAAGTTGCGAGCGTCGCCAGCTCCAGCGTCGCCGGAAAGGCGCCGAGCACATCGTCGAGCACCGGCCGCGAGGTCAGCACCGACCGGCCGAAATTGCCGGAGAGGACGTCGCGCAGATAATCGTAGAACTGGACGTAGACCGGCTGATCGAGGCCCATGGCGATCTTCGCCGCCTCGTATTGTGCCTGGGTTGCCCGATCGCCGACAACGGCCAGCACCGGGTCGATCGGCACCAGTCGGCCGATCGCGAAGGTGACGAAGAGCAGCCCAAACAGCGTCACGACGAGGCTGAGCAGCGTCTTCGACGCTCGCCCCGCCAGCCGCGGCAGCACGCCGCCGCCGAGAACGGCGGCTTCCATTTCGGCGGAATCGTCTTCGTCGAGAACCGTCGAGCCACTCATCGAAGCGGCGCTCGACCGCCTGGCGCGCCGGGAAGGGAAATTGGCTTGCAGGTCGCCCCGCAAGCCGTCCTGAAGGCCGTCGCGCCCATCAGGGTGCCGACTTCGTCACCGCCTTGTAGAAGGCCGAGGAGACGGCACCACCGGGATTGAAACCCTCGACACCCTTTTTCATGCCGTCCTGCTCCTGCTGCTGGAACATGATGACGAAGGGCGACTGCTCGTTGCCGATGCGTTGCATGTCCTCGTACATCTTGGCGCGCTTCTCGGTGTCACGCTCGACGACGGCCGCCTCGGCCATCTTGGTCGTCCCCTCGGCCGCGTAGGCATTGCGCCAGGAGAGGTTTCCGGTCAGTTGCGCCGCGTCCGAATTGTCGGCGTTCTCGGCGAAGACGCTGGCATTGGTGTTTGGGTCCGGATAGTCGGGGCCCCAGACCTCAAGCGTCAGTTGCGCGTTGCGGGCCCGGTAGATCGACAGCACCTCGGCCCCGGTCGCTGGCCGGATGGTGGCCTTGATGCCGGCCTGACCCAATGTGTTCTGCACCGACTGAGCGATGGCGAGGCGATCCTGCGCGTTACGCACGAGCAACTCGACCTTGAAGCCGTCCGGATAGCCGGCATCGGCCAGCATCTTCTTGGCCTTCGCCACGTCGAGCTTGAACGGCTTGTCGTCCAGGGCGCCGAGAAAGCCGATCGGCAGAAAATGCTGGTTGACGACGACCTGACCCTTCAGCAGCGAATTGGCGATCCCGTCGTAATCGATGAGAGACTTGATCGCCTGCATGACGCCGGGCGTCGCCAGTTCCTTCATCTTCTGGTTTCCCGAAACATAGTAGACGCGGCCGCGCGGCGAGTCCTGGACCTTCAGCTTGTCGTTCTTCTCGATCGCCGCGATATCCTCGGGTGTCAGATTGCGCGCGATGTCGATGTCGCCGCGCTCGAGCAGCAGGCGCTGTGTCGCCGGCTCAGGCACGTGGCGCACGTAGATCCGCTTCAGCGCCGGCGGGTTCGGATAATTGTCGCTCGCATCCATGATGACCGATTCGTTCGGCTTCCACTGGCGCAGCACGTAAGCCCCTGCGCCGGCTGAATGGGTCTTCAGCCATTCATTGCCGAGATCGTCGCCCGAGGCGTGCTCCATGGCCAGCTTCATGTCGATGATCGAGGCGACGTCGGCGGTCAGCGCGTTGTACAGAAAGGATGGCGCATAGGGCCGGTCGGTGACGAGTTGGACCGTCTCATCGTCGACCTTCCTGATCGTCTTGTCGACATTGTCCTTGGTCAGGCCGAACTGGGTGATGATGAAGGACGGCGTCTTGTCGAGCTTGACGATGCGCTGCAGCGACCAGACCACCGCGTCGGCCGTCACCGGATTGCCGGACGCGAATTTGCGCGAGGTGTCGATCTTGAATGTGAAGGTCTTGCCGTCTTCCGAGACGTCCCAGCTCTTGGCGAGACCCGGCACCATCTTGAGCGTCTTCGGGTCGAGTTCGACGAGCTTGTCGTAGATGTTGTTGATCACGTCGCCGCCGGAGAACTCGAAGCTCTCGGCCGGATCGAGCACCTTGAGATCGTCGATCGTGTTGGCGATCACCAGCGTGTCGGCCGGGGTCTCC
>JBBSUS010000619.1:0-2328 GCA_038234195.1 Hyphomicrobiales bacterium
AGCGGCGGCGCCTCATGACGACCAACATCCTCCTCATCGGCTCGGGCGGACGCGAACACGCGCTCGCCTGGAAGATTGCGCAGTCGCCCGAGCTGGGTGCCCTTTACGCCACGCCGGGCAACCCCGGCATCGCCGAGCACGCCGAATGCGTGGACCTCGATCCTTGCGATCATTCCGCTGTCGCTGCCTTCTGCCAGGACAAGGTGATCGGCTTGGTCGTCATCGGCCCGGAAGCGCCGCTGGTCGACGGCCTGGCCGATTCGCTGGAAGAGGCAGGGATGGAGGTCTTCGGTCCATCGGCCTCCGCCGCGCGCCTGGAAGGCTCGAAGGGATTCACCAAGGATCTCTGCAGTCTCCACGACATTCCGACGGCCCGCTATCGCCGCTTTAACAATGCCGACGACGCCAAGGCCTACGTCGAGGCGGGCGGCGCGCCGATCGTCGTCAAGGCCGACGGGCTGGCGGCCGGCAAGGGCGTCACCGTCGCCGAAACCCGCGCCGAGGCGTGCGCCGCGATCGACGACTGCTTCGACGGAAATTTTGCCGGCCCCGGCGCGGAAATCGTGGTCGAGGAATTCCTCGAAGGCGAGGAAGCGAGCCTCTTCTGTCTCTGCGACGGCGAGCGGGCGCTGCTCTTCGGCACGGCGCAGGACCACAAGCGGGCCTTCGATGGCGATCGCGGGCCGAACACCGGCGGGATGGGCGCAATTTCGCCGGCCCTGCCGATGACCGGGGCGACGATCAAGCGTGCCATGCGCGAGATCATCGAGCCGACCATGGCCGGCATGCTTGAGGCGGGCGCACCCTTCAAGGGCGTTCTTTATGCCGGGCTGATCCTCACGGAGACCGGACCGAAGCTCATCGAATACAATGTCCGTTTCGGCGATCCCGAATGCCAGGTGCTGATGATGCGTCTGAAGAGCGACATCGTGCCGATTCTTCTTGCCGCCGCGCGCGGCGATCTCTCGGGCATTTCGCCGCAATGGACCGACCGGCCCGCGGCGACGGTGGTGATGGCGGCCAGGGGCTATCCCGGCGCCTACGCCAAGGGCAGCACCATCGCCGGCCTGCCGGAGTCCAACGACGAGATGCACGTCTTCCAGGCCGGCACGTCGATCGAAAACGGTCGTCTCGTCGCGATCGGCGGCCGCGTCCTCAACGTCACGGCACTCGGCGAAAACGTTCATGAGGCGGTTCGGCTCGCCTACGAGGCGGTGGGCGATGTGGAATGGGACGGCGGCTTCTGGCGCACCGACATCGGCCACCGCGCAATCATGACCGAGGACCGCTGACTGCGGGTCCATCGCGGGCCAGGCGGACGTAGCGCAGGTGGCAGCCCCCATCGCTCAGGGGCCTTGGATGTGCGGCATCGACGACGTCAGTCATCGGCGGGTGTTGCGTCCCACATGATCCCGGCCGCCGCCTCGATCGCGGTCGCTGTCGAACGTCGCGCCAACCCGAAAGCTTGTGGGGCGTGTGAAAGGGCGTTCGAGTGCCGAGGCACCCCGACAAGCTGCTGATCAGATTTCGAACGGGTGGGAGCGTTTCCCAGCCGGAAACCATTCCCTTGCGACCGCACCAACGCCAATCTATCGAAGCTGTCGCGCTATCCGGAGGTGCGCGGTCGATCGCGCGGCGGGCGCGGTTTTTGCCCTGACGCAAACGCGGAACGGTGCCGCTATTTGGTTGCGGAGTGGAAGTCGGCAGGCTTCTTGGCGACCCATTTCACGAAGCGTGCGACCGTCTCGTTGTCGGTGAGGGGCGTCCCGCTTTCCGCGTGACGGACCAGTTCGCTCGCGGTGAAATTGGCGTCGATGGTCTCCCGGCAGATGGGATGGACGGGGACCGTGTCGCGGCCACCCCGGCTTTTGGGAATCGGGTGGAAGCGGTCCACGGTCTCACCAAGCGATCGGCCGCACAGCCAGCAGGGCTCTGCGGGCTCGGAACTGGTTGTCTCTTCCACCAGCCAACTTGCGTCCCGAATTTTCCGCGCCATCTCGCAACTCCTGATGCGCAGATCAGGCGCGGCCTGTGGCCACGGCACTCTCTGCTTGCATGGCGACTGATGGGCCGACTTGACGCGGGCGGTCAAGCCTCGGCGCGGTTTCGCCGGGCCGCTGTGTGGCCTTGTTGATTGCGTTGCGACAAGCGGATTGGCAGCAAATCAGGTTCTAGTGCCGCAGCGTCCTTCCACAGCCCGACCTAGGCATGCTCATGCCGACTCCACGCTGGCAGGTCTCGCCGGATGGCGTACGGCCCCATGCGAGGTAAATCGCGCTCTCTTTGTTTGACGTTGACGTAAAAGTTATGCGAGGCGAATGTGGCGGG
>JBBSUS010000620.1:0-2327 GCA_038234195.1 Hyphomicrobiales bacterium
CGAGCGCCTTGGTCAGTTTCTCGATCCGCTCGACCTCGGTGACGGTCGGGCCGATGACCGTGAAAGCCAGGCGCTCGGGCACGCCGATATTGCCGAAGACCACGTCGCCGATATTCAGCCCGATCCCGAAAGCGATCGGATGGCCCCCTTCTGCCTCGCGCACGATATTCGCCTCGCGCTGCATGGCAAAGCTCTCGCCGATCGCCTTGATCAGCTTTTGCGAGAGAGCCGAAAGCTTCTCGGGGCTCGGGCTGTCGGGCAGCGGGAAGATGATCAGGACGGCATCGCCGATGAAGGCCAGCACCTCGCCGCCGGCACGGATCGCCGGCCTGGCCGCGCATTCGAAATAGACGTTGAGAAGCTTGAGAAACTCGTTGCTCGGCAGCGAGCCGATCAGATGCGTCGAGTTGCGCAGGTCCGAATACCACACGAGCGCCTTGGTCGTGGAGCCGTCGCCCAGGCGAATGTTGCCGTCGAGCACGCTGCGGCCGGCTTTGCGACCGAGATAGGTCTCGACGATGTTGGTCATGATCTGCGACTGGATCACGGTCTTGCAGACCAGCGCGAAGGTCAGCTGGATCTCCTGGAGGACTCCGATGTCCTCCTCGGTGAACCCCGACGGGCGGTCGGTTGCCCAGATGACGAAGATGCCGTTGACCCGCACATCGATGAACATGCCCGGCTGGACGAATTCGGTCTTGAAGGCGACGTAGTCGGAATAGCCCTCCTCGGCGAGTTCATCAAAGAGGCTGAAATCGAGCAGTGCGCCTTCGCCGACAAGCCGTCGGCGCAGGACGTTGAGATTGGCCTCCAGCATGTATTTCAGCGGGCTCTTCTGCCAGGCCTCGCTGTTGGAGTCCTGGTGGTGGAAATGCTCGAGCTCGACCGCTCTGCCGCGATGCCACTTGACCATCTCGGCTCGAAACAGCGGATGCAACGTCGGCCAGTTGAGCCGCGCACGGGCGATCGGAATGCCGATGCCCGTGAGCTTGAGACACAGTTCGTGGACGATTTCATCGAGCTTCGGCTCGCCGAGCGAACGGCGTAGCAACCAGTCGTCGACCTGTTCGGCCAGACCCATGATTTTACAGACCTTGAAGGACTTGGATTCCGCTCGGCTCGATCGCGATTCGCAATCCGGTGCCGGCGATGAGCGCCCCCGTAAACGCCTCTTTGGCTTCGCGTGCAAGCGCTGCAAGCCAGGCGTCGTTGCGCGAGATGTCGTGGTGATGAATGAGCAGATTTTCGACACCGGCTACCTCGCAGAGCCTGACGCCCTGCTGCCAGGTCGAATGACCGAAACCGCGATGGCGGTCGAAATCGGCATCCGTGAACATCGAATCGTAGATCACCAGCTGCGAGCCGGCGATGAACTCCACGATGTTCGCATCGAGCTCGCCCGGCTCGTGTTCGGTGTCGGTCACGTAGCACAGGGCCCGGCCGTCGAACTCGATCCGATAGGCGACCGCGCCGTCCGGATGGTTGAGCGGCAGCGTGCGCGCAAGGATTCCGTCGCCGAGGTCGAGAATGTCCGGCGGGCGAAAATCGCAATAGTCGATCCTGGCCGCGAACTGCTTCGGCGTCACCGGAAAATACGGCGGGCACATGAAGCGCTCGACCATGTTGCGGCACGTGGTCTGGTCGTGGAAATGGCCGGCAAAGATCCGGACCGTTGCCCAGTCCTTGTAGAGCGGGATCATGAAGGGCAGGCCGATGATGTGGTCGAAATGGCAGTGCGTGAGAAGAATGTCGAAGCGGTCCGTGTGTTTGGCGAACAGCTTGCGGCCGCAGCCGATGATCCCGGTGCCGGCATCCAGAAGGATCGTGCGCTCGCCGAGGCGCAGTTCCATGCAGCTAGTGTCGCTGCCGTAGCGGGTGTTGTCGAAGGCCGGGGCGGGAATGCTGCCGCGGGCGCCCCAGACCGTCAATTCGAAGGATTTCAAGCGGTCTCGCTTTGTGCACCGGCGAGGTTGCGGGCCTGTACCAGTTCTTCGTTGGTATGGGCCAGGCGCTGGGCGAGGCCGCGCATCACCTGCGAGGAGATTTCCGGAAACTGCTTGAGCAATTGCCGAAAGCATTCCTTCTTGACCCGAAGAGCCGAAACCGGCGAGCGGGCGGTGACGGTGGCGGTGCGCGGCGTATCGCAGATGATCGCGATTTCACCGACGATGTCGCCGGGACCGAGCGAAGCGACCACGTAGTCCCCGTCCTTGGTGGCGATCGAGACGTCGGCCCTGCCCTCGACCAGCACATAGGCGCTGTCGCCGATCTGGCCCTGGCTGCAGATGACCTGGGACTCGCGATAGGCGATGGAATCGGAGGTGTAG
>JBBSUS010000621.1:0-2324 GCA_038234195.1 Hyphomicrobiales bacterium
ACTGCTAGAGCGGTGTACAATGTCGAAGACGCTGTCGCCCGAGGTCGAGGTCGTCCTCGCTCTTGTCCTGAAGGCTTACGTCGATCTCGCTTTACGGCGCGAACACGAGACGCTGCATGAACGCGACATTGTCGCGATCGAAGAACTGGTTCTCTTCGACAGCCAACGCATCGCACTGGACATGGAAGGTGAGCAGGTTTCGTCGGCGATCCCGGGCGCACTGGCGACGGTGCGGGACTTCTTCGACCAGGCGGGGAAGCTGCGTAGCCAGCAGCGCGACAGTTTGACCTGACTGCGGGCAAAATGTTGCTTCGTCCCGAAGTCGAGCGGCATGACCAACAATGCGATCGATTAGCTGTCTGCCAAGCCGCTATCCAGCGGCGTCCGATCACTCGTCCCTTGCCATTTCCATCAATTCGCCATCGGGAGGGGGAACCCACCGTCTGAACCGGCTTGGGTTTTGCTGTCTTCCGAATATGGAGCCATCACACGCTGTCAGGCATCTGCTTGAATATGAGGTGGCATAATGCTACCTCTTGCTAAAGATGGAGGTGCTTCTGATGGCCCAATCCGTGAAACTTGGCGATGATGTCATGAAGTTCGTGCGCCGCGAGTCCGAACTGCAAAGCCGGTCCGTCGCAGGCCAGATCACCCACTGGCTTCGCATTGGCCGCGCGATCGAAAAGTCCGGTAACTTTGATCACGCCCGGATCGCCGCTGCGCTCGCCGGGGAAATTGATACCACCGAGCTGACCGAGGACGAAAAGGACGTCTGGATCGACAGCTTCGTCGAAACGATGGGGCAGGCCGGACCGGATGAGGAGGCGTTCTTCGCCCGGCGGCGCCAGCTTGGCCTCGGTGTTGGCGTCGATGCGGGCGGCAATCTCGTGCGCGAGGAGAACACAATCGACGCATGAAACCGACGATGATCCTGCTTGCCGGGCCGAACGGTGCCGGCAAGTCCACGCTCTACGTGGCCCGCGTCGCCCCCAGCTTCGCGGGTTCTTTTATCAATGCCGACATCATCCAGCGTGACGAATTGCGCGACGCGTCTCCCGAAGCATCTTACGAGGCGGCGCGCATCGCCTCGGTGCGCCGCATTGAATATCTTGCAGAAGGCCGCGACTTCGTCACGGAGACCGTCTTCTCGCATCCGTCAAAACTCGAACTCGTCGATGAAGCGCGCGTCAGGGGATTTACCGTCATCGTCATGCACATCGCCGTTAACTCGCCCGAACTCTCGGTGGCGCGTGTCGGTACCCGGGTCGATGAAGGCGGGCACCCTGTCCCCGAGGAGAAGATACGTGGCCGCTATGAGCGCTGCGCACCGCTCATTCGCGCGGCCGTTCTGAAAGCTGATCGCGGAATGGTCTTCGACAATTCGGGCCTCAACCGACCGCCGAGACATTGCCTTACATTTTCACAGGGGCGTTTGGTCTTTGCACAACCGCGCCTGCCAACGTGGATTCGGTCCGTCTACGAAGCGGAGCTGGCGCTCTAGATGGAGCAGGGTATCTGCTATCGACCTTTCACGAAGTGCACCTGATGCCCTGTGTCGAGATGCCCGGGACCTGAAGATGGCGCTAATCTGCTAGACAGTCCTGAAAAGCAAGTTGCCCGAGGGGATTTCTGGCCGAGAGCGCGGGAAGGCAAGCGGATGCAGGATACAGGGCGATCAAAGACGGGGGACCGTGGCGAGCCATGGCAGAGCAATGCTGCTCTCGTCGTCGAGGGCCTTGCGCGCACGCTGCCTGGCGGTCGACGGCTCTTCGAGGGGCTCGACCTTGAGGTTGCCGCAGGCGAGATTATCGCCATCGTCGGCGAATCCGGTGTAGGCAAGTCGACGCTTCTGAATATACTGGCAGGGCTCGACGACAATGATGCGGGCAGCGTTCGGATCGGCGGCGTTGCTCTGTCCGGTCTCGACGAAACGGGCCGCACGCGGTTGCGGCGCGAAACCATCGGCTTCGTGTTCCAGGCCTTCCACGTACTGCCCTATCTGACGCTTCGCCAAAACGTCGCCCTTCCGCTGGCGCTGGTTTCGGCCGAACGTCTGACGATCGAGGCCAGGGCCGACCGGATGCTCGCCGCGGTTGGTCTCGGCGATCGCGGCGAGGGCTATGCCCGCGATCTCTCGGGCGGTGAACTCCAGCGCGTTGCGATTGCCCGGGCGCTGGTCCACGAGCCTGCGCTGATCCTTGCCGACGAGCCGACCGGCAATCTCGACCCGGAGACCGCCGCGAAGGTACTGGCGCTCTTCGCCGACGCCGTGCGCGAGCGCAATGCCGCGGCCGTCATCGTCACCCACTCGCGCGAGACAGCCA
>JBBSUS010000622.1:0-2318 GCA_038234195.1 Hyphomicrobiales bacterium
CCGCAGGCGCTACTCCAAAGCGGCAGTTCGTCATCCCTCCGGCAACTTCGGCTCCGGGTGGTTGGCTAAAGTTAGCCCGGCGGCCGCATGATGATGCAGTTCGGAGGCGTTTCGCCTCCGTCGTATTTGGCGTTCTCGACCCCGACATTGACCATCACGAAAGACGTTTCGGCGGCGACAAGCGGCCTCGGCGGCATCATGCCGAAGCGGATCGTCTACCCCGCGGTCGGAATTGAATATTGCTCTCGGTCTTGATGCTTGCCCCGCCCCGTGCCCAATGTTGCTTCGAAGGAGAGTGCATGTCGAAGAGAGAGATCTCGGTGCCGGCCGAGCTTATTGAAGAGCTCGAAGAGAGCTTCTTTCAGGGGCCCATGCTCACGGAGAACGGCCTTCGAGGCATGAACGAGGAGCAGGTCGCTGGTATCAATAAGATGTCGGTCAAGATCTGGCCCGACGACCACCCGCCGCCGCACTTCCACGTAAAATTCGCTGGCGAGGATGCAAGCTTCGGCATTGCTGATTGCAAGCGCCTCCCGAATGTGAAGGGGCTTGAGAAGTTTGAGCTCAACATCAAGGCTTGGTGGAAGGGCAACATGTGCAGCCAAGCGCATGAAACGTTGCGGTCATCGGCTGGTGCCGCCGGTATCGGCTGGCTGGGACGTGACCTTCGGTGACCAGGCCGGAATCAGATCGACCGCTCGCTTCAGGACCTCGACTGGGTACTCGCCATAAACCTCGCCTTCGGTCCACGGTGCGTGCCCCTGAATGGCGTCGCGGATCTCGGCATCCATACCGACGCGACGGGCGGTGGTCTTGAACCGATGGCGGAAGCCATGGTTCGGTGCGACATCGGGGTCATTGACCCCAAGTGATCGAATCCAGCTGGCGAGGTTCTCGCCCATCTTCTTATATGGCGTCAGCACCGCCTTCGCCGACTTTCCCGTCGCGCTGTAGAACAGGGTCGATCGCCGGCAATTGGTGACGAACTCCGGAAAGCCCTGCTCGATGAGGTGCTCGTGCACCGGAACGATCCGGGCCTTGTGGTTCTTGACGCTGCCGGCCTCCGGCGTGATCGACAGGCACCAGATCCCGTCAATCTGGCGGACATCGATGCTGCGGAGCTGCGTCAACTCGTTCACGCGGGCGCCGCTGTAGAGCGCGAGCCACGGAACCCACCGCCGTGCATCGGCATGACTGGGCGCCAGCCGCGCTGGCGCCGGAGCGAGACTGCCATCGAGGATGAGCTGGACCTCGTCGTCGGTCAGGCCAGGCCCACGGTTGGTCCGGCGCTTCGGCACACGAACGACAAACCCGTCGGTTGGATTGTGCTTGAGCTTTCGCTCGCCGACGTAATAGCGAAACAGCGCCTTGGTGGATGCAAGGTAGACGTCCTTGATCGTGCGGGGCGCTTTGCCGTCCTTGCGAAGCTGGTCGATCCACGCGTTGACATCGGCTTCAGTGATGCTCGACAGGCCCGTCTTCCCGCTGCTGGCGGCAAGACTGCGAAGCGCCGGCAGCCAGCGCTTGCGCGTTGCAGGCGAAAGATTGACCGCGGAAGCGTAGGCCTCGAACGCATCGTCGACCTTTAGCGCTATCGGGCCTTTGGCGGATTCGACGGATTGGTACTTCGCGGCTGCGGGGTCCTGCGAATAGTCGTTCGCAAAGACCCGCTTTGCCCGTACATCCAGAGCGTCCCGGACCGCCCCGGCAATTCGAAGCTCGACTGCCCCCTGAAACTCCGAAGCAATCCTGATGCCGCGGTTGGCAAAATAGGCGTCGATCTTCGGACCGAGCGCTTCGCGAAAGGTAAGCACACGGCGGGAACCGCCTTCTCGATGACGTCCGGATCGTTCAAGTCCTAGGGATAATCCTAGGAGCAGCACTATGACGACGAGGTTCGAAGTGATCACCGGTGGCGGCGGTAACCGCCGGCGTTGGAGCCGCGAAGAGAAGGAACGGTTGGTCGCCGCATCGCTCGATCCCGGCGTGACGGCCTCGCAAATCGCGCGTTCAGCGGGGATTCACACGAGCCAGCTTTTTCGTTGGCGAAAGCAACTGTGCGAGACGTCGACCCCAACCGCGACCCTGACGGCGGCGTTGGTTCCGGTAATTGTCGCCGACCCGGCGTCGATATCCGCACCACGGCAGGACTCTTCATCAGGGCAAAAGACCGGACGGCGTCGTGCGTCGGACCGCATTGAGATCGAGCTGACCGATGGCCGCCGTATCCGGGTCGATGCCCATGTCGACGGCGACGCCCTGGCTGAGCTCCTCGACAGATTGGACCGCCGGAGGTGATCCCGGTTCCGAGCGGCGTC
>JBBSUS010000623.1:0-2306 GCA_038234195.1 Hyphomicrobiales bacterium
ACGCGGCTGGGTCTGCGTGGCGCTGGTCATGTTTTCCACCTGGCGGCCGGGGCGCGCGCTCTTGGGTGCATTGTTGTTCGCGCTGTTCGATGCTTATCAGTTGCGCTTGCAGACCGAATTCGGAAAGCTGGTGCCTTACCAGTTGTTCCTGATGATGCCGTATCTTCTATCGATCGTCGCGCTGGCTTTCGTGGCCCGTCGGGCGCGTGTGCCGCAGGCTCTGATGCAGCCCTACCGCCGAGGCGACCGCTAAGCATCTTGCGGCCGCGCCACACTTTTGCCCATACTTTCGAAGGACAACCCGAACCGTTTTCGCTCTGTGGCCACCAACGCGGCCTTTCAATGGAGCTGTCGTGTCGCTCCAAAGCTGACATTCCGCAAGGCACTGTCGAGGGCTTGACCCGTGTTGATCAGGTGAATTCGCCAGATTTCTCCAGCAGCACGGGCGTCGTTGGAGCGCAGTGCGTTCATCAGATGCTCGTATTCCTCTCAAAAGCAAGCTGCCAACGCGTTTCGTCCATGTTCGCCAGATCGACGGCATCTGGTATGTCCTCTCCGGTATCTCTGGAAAAATTGACTGCGAGACGCTCTGGTATTGGCCGCTGCGCACGGGCTGCCGTCGAAGAGGTCATGTGCAATCGCTTCCGCGGCCGATCAGTTTGTCCTGCCGCACCCAGTGATGAGGACGACATGCGTCCAGAAGAGAAATGTCCTCGTCCGCGATCGTCAAATCGAATCGCGAAGGTGATTCTGCTTGCCGTCGTTCTCGGCCTGGCCATCGGTGCGATATGGCTGTCGGACAAGAGAGGCGAGTCGCCTCAGACAACTCCGGCTCCTGCAACGCAGGACCCCTCCGAATGATCGACGGGCGTGCGCCCTTTGTAACGCAGGACCCCTCCGGATGATCGACGGGCGTGCGCCCTTTGTAAAGTCGATGCATCGCGTTTTAAACCGCTGATGCTGGTCATCTCGGCCAACGTCCGACTGGACGAAAGCGGGAATGAAAGGGATAGCGTCGAGAGTCGACACGAAGACGGCTTGGATAGTAATTTGGCGAGTACGGCGCCCTCAGATACGTACGATCGCGTTCGGTCGGGTTCACTTACATTCGTATCCGCCTAGAGAAAGTGCCCGATCTTCATGCCGACAGATCCACACCCTCGACATCGCACCCGTATCGTCCGGCTGGACCGAGCCCAAGCGGTCTCGCGTTCCTGCGGATTACAGCATTCTCGACACGCCGCGGGAGGAGGACTTCGACGATCTGGCCAAGATCGCGTCCGAAGTCTGCGAAACGCCGATCGCCGTGGGACTGTCAGGAATTGCGTGTGTGGGCGGGCATAATGGGATCGAAGGAGATCACCGATGCCCCGCCGCCAAGAACCCAGTATTCCTGACGCACTGCTCGACCAGCTTTTGTCAGGCGCCGATCCGAAGACCGCGTTCGACCCGGGCGGCCTTCTTGACGGCCTGAAGAAGGCGCTCGCCGAGCGGGCCCTGAACGCCGAGATGGATCATCATCTGGCCGGCGAGAACGGCGCCGGAAACGCCCGCAATGGCTATGGCCGCAAGACCGTGACGACGGACAGCGGCAAGTTCGACCTGGCCGTGCCGCGAGATCGGCAGGCGAGTTTCGACCCGCAGCTCATCGCTAAATATCAGCGTAGATTTCCGGGATTCGATGAGAAGATTATCTCAATGTATGCCCGGGGGATGAGCAACCGGGAGATCGTCGGTCATCTCCACGATCTCTATGGCGTCGATGTTTCTCCGGACCTGATCTCGGTGGTCACGGACGCCGTCCTGGAAGAGGTCGCGGCCTGGCAGGCAAGGCCACTGGAGGCGGTTTATCCAATCGTGTTCTTCGATGCTTTGCGCGTGAAGATCCGCGACGAGGGCTTTGTCAGGAACAAGGCCGTCCATATCGCCCTTGGCGTGCGCGCCGACGGCACGAAGGAGATTCTCGGCCTCTGGCTCGAGCAAAACGAGGGCGCCAAGTTCTGGCTCCGGGTCATGAACGAGATGAAGCACCGCGGCGTCGAGGACGTGCTGCTTGCCATCGTCGATGGGCTGAAGGGCTTTCCGGAAGCGATCGTCGCGGTCTTCCCTGAAGCCACCGTCCAGACCTGTATCGTCCATCTCCTGCGCCACAGCCTCGACTTCACGTCCTACAAGGATCGCAAGCCCGTCGCGGCCGCGCTGAAGGATATTTACAGAGCGACCGACGCCACGGCGGCTGAGAAGGCTTTGACGGTCTTTGAAGAAGGCGAATGGGGGCGCCGATACCAGGCGATCGGTCAGAGCTG
>JBBSUS010000624.1:0-2306 GCA_038234195.1 Hyphomicrobiales bacterium
CAGCGCGGCGACGGTTTCGTCACTGACGACCGCCGCGCGAATGCCGGGCAGGCGCTTCGCGATGGCGTCGCCGGCGCCGTCGATCAGACCGGGGCCGATCAGGATCTCGTAGGCGCGCGCCCCGAGGTCGACGCGGACCTTGCGCTGAACACCCGGCATCGGGCCATGGTCGAAGCCGGCTGGCTCGGCGGTCGGCGTCATGGGTCTCACCTCGTTCATCGCAAATTTTCCGCCGACCCTTTTTGCGTCTGCAAAGGGGTTGCCTGTCCGTCCAGTGTCTTCAGGTGCCGCTCGACCGCCTCGGCGATTTCGGCGGCGACGATCTCGCGCTTGACGTCGCGGGCGGCCACGAGAATGTCGGCCTCGGCGTAGACCGGATAGCGCGCTTCGATCAGTTCGGCCATCACCTTGCGCGGATCGGCGGCCTGCAGCAGCGGCCGGTTCGAGCGCCGCGCAACGCGGGCCATCAGCGTGTCGATATCGGCTTTCAGCCAGACGGTGATGGCGGACGTCTTCAGAAGCTCCCGGGTCTCGCCCCGCATGTAGGCGCCGCCGCCGGTGGCGATCACCTGTGGGCCCTCGCTGGCAAGGCGGGCGACGATGCGCGCCTCCAGCGCCCGAAACTCCGGCTCGCCATATGCCTTGAACAGCTCTGGAACCGTCATGCGCGAGGCGGTCTCGATCTCGATGTCGGTGTCGCGAAACGGCATGCCGAGTTGGGCAGCCAGCCGTCGACCGACGGTGGTCTTGCCGGCTCCCATCAGGCCGATCAGCGCGATCGACCGCCCGCCGAGGCGCTCGGCGATCGTCAGCGTCCGGTCGAAGGTCTTCTCGCTCTTCATGCGTCCTTCCGCCTGGGCTTTCCTCCTCCGGCAGGGCTCGAAGATCAGAAAATCTTAAATCAAATCCCGTATGCCGGGACGGGATGCCGTTCGCCTTGCGTCCTGTGCCCATGCCTTTAGAAGCATTGGCGATCTCTCTGGCCAGCACCAAGAAGCGAGTGTGCCCCACCGCGATGCCGACCCTCGTCCGCCTCCTGACGACGCTCTTGGTGATAGCCGGCATCCTCTACGGCATCATGGCGGCGCTCGTCTACTTCGTCGAGCCGACACGACGCGAAACCATCGTGGAAATTCCGTTGCCGCCGCGCAAGGCAGATTCTGCGCCGGCGCAGCCGCTGAGACCGGTCCCGCCCGCCGATGCCGACGGCAGGATGGGGTCGGATGCCGAAGCGGCGACGCCACCGGTCGGGGCTGTCGCGCAATGAGCCGTCGCGCTACCGGCACCGGTTCCAGCGGTGACGCCGTGCACCGCGATGGCATCGACGTCGAATCCTTTCTGGAGATGATGGCCGTCGAGCGCGGCGCGTCGCAGAACACACTCGATGCCTATCGGCACGACCTCGAAGATGCGTGCGGTTATCTCGCTGGCCGCAACGGCTCGCTGCTGACGGCCAGCACAGACGACATTCGCGGCTTTGTCGCCCGGCTTGCGGCCCGTGGCTTCGCCGAGACGACCCGCTCGCGAAAACTTTCGGCGCTCAGGCAATATTATCGTTTCCTCTACACCGAGGATCGGCGTGGCGACGATCCGACCGGACCGATCGAAGGGGCGCGCAAGAAGCGGCCGCTGCCGAAAATCATGAGCGAAGACGAGGTCGACCGGCTGATCGAGACGGCCGCGACTGCCGCGCGCGACCGGGAACTGGCCGCGTCGGCGCGCGCGCGCGCGGCGCGCCTCAACGCGCTGGTCGAACTGCTTTATGCAACGGGCATGCGGGTGTCCGAACTTGTCAGCCTGCCGCGCTCGGTGCTGCGCTCGAAGAACCGGATGATCCTCGTCAGGGGCAAGGGCGAGAAGGAGCGCATGGTGCCGATCGGCGAAGCGGCCCGCGAGGCGCTGGCGCTGTTCGACGCGGCCCTGCGCGAGGCGGCGGAGGAGAAGGGAACCCGGCCACGTGTGCGCCGCGAAAAGCTCGCGGAGCCGAGCCCCTGGCTGTTCCCGGCCCTGTCGGAAAGCGGCCACCTTACACGGCAGGCCTTTGCGCGCGAGTTAAAGGCGCTGGCGTCGAGCGCCGGAATCGCTGCGTCGCGGGTCTCGCCGCATGTGTTGCGTCATGCATTCGCCAGCCATCTGTTGCAGAATGGTGCGGATCTGCGCGCCGTGCAGGAACTGCTCGGCCACGCCGACATCTCGACGACCCAGATATACACCCATGTGCTCGAGGAACGTCTCGTGCGGCTCGTGACCGACCATCATCCGTTGTCGGAACTGTCTGGCGCCGAGGGTTGAGGCTGCAACCATCG
>JBBSUS010000625.1:0-2302 GCA_038234195.1 Hyphomicrobiales bacterium
CATCACCAATAGCGCGCAACCGTTTTTCGCCATATCGATCCCTTGGGAGTGCATCGCATGACCTACTTCGCCACGAAACGCCTGACGCTCACCAAGAGCGAAGCGGCGATCAAGCCGACCTTGGAGGCCGACGAGCCGTTTCCCTCGCTGGCGGCCTATCCTGATGCCGAGATGAAGCGTCTTGAGGCGGAAGGTCTCGTCTATCAGGCGCCGAAGAATGCCGATGACGACGTGAAGGCCGATCGCGCGAAGAAGGCGAAGGCCAAGATCGAGCCGACCGCAGGCGAGGCCGGCGAGACGCCCTGACATCAACTGACAATCCATTGTCTTTGCCGTCGCGGGTTCGGGCATCCGCGCGGGCGACCTCTCATTGCCCATTTCCAACGATAGGAGGCCCGTTCGATGGGCATTTTCACCAGCAGCAAGACCGAAGTCTGGATCGCGCCGTCGGTCGTGGCGGAACCCGCCGATGCGGCTGCCTATGCGGCTCTGACGTGGGTGCGCGTCGGCAAGGTCGAGACCCCGGGCGAAATCGGCGACCAGTTCTCCGATGTCACGTTCGATGATCTCGGCGATGGCCGGACCCAGCATCTCAAGGGCCAGGCGGACGGCGGCACAATGCAGCTCGTCGTCGGCTACGATGACACCGACGAAGGTCAGGACGCGCTCCGCGCCGCACAGCAGGACCCGTCGACGGCGCTCTATCCGATCAAGGTCGTCTACGCGAACAAGCAGAACCTGACCGGCACCGGCGGCACCCACTACTTCGGATCGAAGGTCATGGGTGGCCGGCAGACACCGGGTGCGGCCAACTCGGTCGTGCGTCAGACGTTCATGGTCGGCGTCAACACGAAGCTGACCTCGGTCGCTTCCACGGCGGGGGCGTAATCCATGGGCGATCTGAACATCACGCTCGACGGCGACGACGTTCCGCTTCGTTGCACCCCGATGGCCATGAAAGAGCTTTGCGCTCGCCATGGCAGCCTCATTGCGACCCAGCAGAAGGTTTCGATGTTCGACTTCGGCGCCATGGTCGATGTCGTCGAGGCAGGCATCGGATCGAAGCAGTTGAAGCATCTGGAAATCAACCGGACCAAGCTGGAAACGGCGGTCTATGAGGCGGGCCTGGCCACGATTTCCGCGCCGATCACGCGCTTCATCCTGATGCTCGCCAATGGCGGCAAGGAGCCTGTCGCTGACGACGACGGGACCGATGACGAGGGCACTTCGGGAAACGCCTGACCCACGCTGAATACGCCGTCTATCTCGTCAAGCTGGCAACCGGCTGGTGCGGATATCGGCCGGACGAGGCGTGGGACATGCTCATACCCGATATTCTGCTCGCCTATGACGGGCGGGTGGAGATGCTGCGCTACTGCTTCGGCGGTGGTGATGACGAAGAGATAGGCCGTCCGCTCGATGACTTCGATTCATTCGGGAAGGCGTTCATAAATGCCGGTCAGCAATAAGGAGGCGACATGTCGAACGTAGCGTCTCTGGGCGTCTCGATTGACACCGATCCGCTCCGCGCGTTTGCCGTCGAGGCGGACAAGGCGGCCGGGTCGGCTGGTAAGCTCGATGCCGCCACCGGCAAGGCAGCGACGTCAGCCAATAAACTGCCGCCGATCTACAACTCCATCCTCGCCGAAATCCAGAAGGTCAATGCTCAACTTGCCAAAGCGCAGGCCGGCAACGATGGCATGTCGGCATCCCTGACCAAGGTTGCGGCATCCTCCGCAGCGACAGTGCAGTCGATCGACAAGCTCGCGGCATCGATCCAGCGCCAGAACACCGCGACCAAAGAGGCACCGAAGCACAACAACGACAACGCTGCCTCGCTGGATCGCCTCCGCGCGTCCTACAATCCGCTGATCGCGATCTCGCAGAAGTACCAGGCGGAGCTTGCGAACATCAATGCGTTGGAGGCTAGGGGCGTAGCTAATGGCGGGATCGGCACACAAGAGGCCATAATCTACCGCCGGCAGGCCGCAGAAGCTGCCGATAAACAGGCCGCATCTATAACTCGCGTGGGCAAGGTGGCCGGCCTCACATCGAACCAGATGCTCAATCTGTCCCGCCAAGGCAACGACGTTGCGACTATGTTCGCACTCGGTGCCGCGCCAATGCAGATTTTCGCTTCGCAGGCTGGACAGGTCTACGGGGCACTTGAAGAAGGCCCAGGAGGCCTTGGCGGCTCACTGAAAGCGATTAAGAACAGCGCGCAAGAAGGGCTCGGCGTTCTCAAAGACTACGCCAGTCGCCTAAACTCTGTCGCCATGACAGCAGCCCTTGCAGGCGGTTC
>JBBSUS010000626.1:0-2301 GCA_038234195.1 Hyphomicrobiales bacterium
CTTCGACATTAGAGTCCGGCCGGGCAAAATAGACATATTCGAAGATGCAGAAGCGGGGACGGCGAGCCTGGAAGGGAAAAACGCTCTCCAGTCCGTTCTCGTCTATCATCACCAACTCGCCTGGCTCGATGTCGCGTACGAATGTCGCGCCGATGATGTCGAGCGCGCAGGTCTCCGAAGCGAGGATCATTGCCCCGTCGAGATCGCCGAGGACCAACGGCCGGATGCCGAGGGGATCGCGCACACCGACCATCTTGTTGGCGGCCAGCCCGACCAGCGAGAACGCGCCCTCCAGCCGTGACAGTGCGTCGACAAGCTTGTCGACGAACAGCCGTGCCGCGCTGGTCGCCACCAGATGCAGGATCGTTTCGGTGTCGGAGGTGGAGGAGAAGATCGAGCCGCGACGCTGCAATTCGCGCTGCACGGTCATCGCGTTGGTGATGTTGCCGTTGTGGGCGACGGCAAATCCTCCTGCGGAAAGTTCGGCAAAGAATGGCTGGACATTCCGCAGCCCGCCACCGCCGGTCGTCGCATAGCGCGTATGACCGATAGCGGCCGACCCCGGCAGGCGCTCGATCACTGACTGCTTGGTGAACGTGTCCCCGATCAGGCCAGCATGGCGCTCGACATGAAATTGGGCGCCGTCATGGGAGACGATGCCTGCGGCCTCCTGGCCGCGATGCTGCAGCGCATGCAGGCCCAACGCCACGAGGGCTGCGGCGTCCGAGCGCTGGAAGATTCCGAAGACACCGCATTCTTCATGCAGCGAATCGTCGTCGAACGGCGTTTCGTCCATGGTCAAATCCGCTCGTTTCCGGGGCCTTGCCGATGCTGATCGGCGTGTCGTCAGGCCGTCATATAGGACGCAATCGCTGCCGACGCGAATCGGAAGCGCTCTCCGTCAGGCTGACGGCCTCTCGTCTTCGCCCACCTGGTTTCAGTTCGAGGGCGCGGTTCCGACCGTACCTGTTCCGCCACTCCCGGCGCTGCCTTGCGAGTCCTGGATGGCGCCTTCGATCGAGGCCGGGTCGTCAGGGGCTGGTGCGGTGTCGGAGGGTACGGCGTCTGGATTGGCCTCGGCGTCGGTGCCCTTGATCGTCTGCAGGATGGTCTGCTCGGGATTTTCGGGCAGTGCGGCGACGAGCTTCTGGCCGAGATCGTCGAGGAAGGGCTTCGACTTCGCCGTTGCGATCCATTGCGGCTGGTTCTCAGGGGCGAGCCAGTTGAAAAACAGCATGGCGACGACGACGAGAAGCAGCCCACGCACCGCACCGAAGAGGAAACCCAGCACACGGTCGAGGGCGCCGACGCGGCTATCGATGATGAAATCGGCGATCTTCAGGGTGATGAACGAAACGATGATCAGCGTGACGACGAAGATCGCCGCAGCAGAAGCGACCATCGCGATGGTGTTCGACGAGATATATTGGGCCGCATAGGGCGTCAGCGGCTTGTAGAAGAAGAACGCGGCGGCTGCGGCCGCCACCCACGAAACGATTGACAGGACCTCGCGAGAAAAGCCGCGGACCATGGCGAGCAGCGCCGAAACGAGCATGATCGCGACAAGGATTGCATCGAGGAGGGTGACGGTCATAAGGGGTCGATCCCGTGGACGTTCGATGGGTACGGTCTATCCGCAAAGCCGTGAGAAGCCGCGCGGATTGTTAGCCCATACAAGTTCGGAACAAATTTTACACCATGCGGCTCTGCCGAAAAGTGACTTGTTCCCGTGGGCAATTTGAATTTGCACCGAGCGACGACGCTTTCGCACCATGAACGCGACAATGTCATGGCAAGGGGCGGTGCTCTTGACGCCTTGATTTCAATCGTTTTCGTCGCGAGAGCCCGATGCGATGCGGGCGACCAGATCGGGCAGCGCCTCGACCCCGTGGCCGATGATGCCGACCGGACGGGTGCCGTCGCTGGCCACCATCGGCAGAACGGCCTGCCGAAAGCCAAGCTTTTCGGCCTCCTTCAAGCGTTGTGCGGCATGGGCGACGGGGCGGACCGAGCCGGACAGGCTGATCTCGCCGAAATACACGCCGTCGGTCGGCAGGGGCGAGCCGGACAGTGACGAGACAAGGGCTGCGGCGACGGCGAGATCCGCGGCGGGTTCGGAGATTCGGTAGCCGCCGGCGACGTTGAGATAGACGTCGTGCTGGCCAAGTCGCACCCCACAATGGGCTTCGAGGACCGCGAGCACCATGGCGAGGCGCGGCTGGTCCCAGCCGACAACGGCTCGGCGTGGCGTGCCGAGTGCCGAGGGGGCGACCAGCGCCTGGATCTCGACGAGCACCGGCC
>JBBSUS010000627.1:0-2291 GCA_038234195.1 Hyphomicrobiales bacterium
GTCGACGACATGGCTTTCGGCACGGCCGTCGGGCCGACGCGCTTGGGTCCCTTTTCGCGGGTGGTTTCCGCCGCGCTGACGATGGTCTGCGTGGACGAGCCGCCCGAACCCATGATGATGCCGGTGCGCTCGTTGGAGATGTCGCCGGCCTCCAGGCCTGAATCCCTGATCGCCTGATCCATGGCGACGTGGTTCCAAGCTGTGCCGCCACCGTGGAAGCGCATGGCGCGCCGGTCCAGCAGCGTCGCCGGATCCAGCGTCGGCCTGCCGTAGACATGGCTGCGGAAGCCGAGTTCCTTGTACTCCTCAGAGAAGGTGATGCCCGAGCGCGCCTCGCGCAGCGATGCCGTCACCTCCTCGATATCGTTTCCGATGGAGGACACGATCCCCATGCCCGTCACGACGACTCGTTTCATCGTCCGCTCCCTGTTGGCTCGACCGAGCGCAGCGTTTTCGATCAGACGGCGGCCGCGGCCGTCTCCGCGTCGGAAAACAGGCCGACGCGCAGATCGCTGGCCCTATAGATGATCTCGCCATCGGCCTTCATCCAGCCATTGGCAATTCCAAGCTTCAGCTTGGAGCGCATCACCCGGCGGAATTCGACGCCGTATTCGACGAGCTTCACTTTTGGCGTCACCCGACCCGAGAACTTCACCTCGCCGACGCCGAGCGCCCGTCCACGGCCCGGCTCGCCGAGCCAGCCGAGGAAAAAGCCGGTCAACTGCCAGAGCGCGTCGACGCCGAGGCAGCCCGGCATCACCGGATCGCCGTCGAAATGGCATTTGAAAAACCACAGATCCGGATTGACGTCGAACTCGGCGCGGATGATGCCCTTGCCATTCTCGCCGCCGGTCTCGGAGACCTCGGTGATGCGATCGAACATCAGCATGGGCGGCAGTGGCAGCTGGGCGTTGCCCGCGCCGAACAGCTGTCCGTGACCGCAGGAGATCAGATCGTCATAATCGAAGGAGGTCTTATGCTCAGCCATCGTCGTCTCGTATCCGCCCTTGTCTCGCCGTGGTTCTGACCTCGGTTGCACCGAGGGTCCGGTTTGCGCCGCGTGCTTTTCTGGCGCGCTGTTAGCACGCGATCCTCGCACAAGAAACAGTCGGCTGCATTCGTATATGGAGCTACAAGCTGACAGGCGCACCCTTGCCGCCAAGATGTGGAGCCAGCCGATCGATTGCGAGACCCGAGCGGAAAGCGGTCATCGCAACGAACCGGCAAAGGGTCTCCGCCTGTTCGAACCCCATCCCTGGAAAGGCATGGAGCAAATGCCTTGTTGGCAGGCCACCGACGCACTGTGCCGTAGAACAGGCGGAAATCCGGATCGAGGCGCTAGCGGGAACATGTATCATTCGCCCAGGCGTCGCCGCGTTTTCGGGATACTGCGGCGCCAGGAACCGGAAACAGTATCCACATCATGACCGCAATCGTCGATCTGATATCCATGCCGCATCGCCCGCAGCCTTTGCGCCTCATGCTTGCCGTTTGGGCATTAGCCGCGATCGGCCTTCTCGCGCCCGTGAGCGGGGCGAAGGCGCAGAACTGGAAGGGCAGTGCCGCGGATGCAGGTCTCAGCGTCGGCGGCGCCTATAACGGTCTCTCGTTTCGCTGCCTCGGCAACGGCCGCGTGGCGATGGTCGTCTCTGGTTTTCCCGGCCAGTTGCAGCGTGGCGAGACCTACACGATCGGCGTAAGCGTCGACGGCGTGGCACAGTTGTTTCGGCCCAAGGCGGTCGGCAGCGTCGACGGCGGCTTCAGTCTCGTCGATGACGGTTCGTTGTCCGTCTTCGCCGATCTCATCTCCCGGTTGCGCCAAGGCAAGGCGGCCGAAATCTCGGGGCCAGGCGGTCGCTACGTCGTGCCGCTGCGAGGTTCTGGAAAGGCCCTGGACATTTTCGCCGGCGGCTGCGGACAATAACAGCCGGTTTCGGTCAATAAGATCGCAAGTTGCAGTGCGGCCATTCGGCGCTTATCGTGGGGCCTTGGAAAAACTGTATGTCCGGCATTTGTCGGAACACGGCAAAGGTATTATGTCTGATGTTCATCGAAGGGTGAGCGAGGCTTCGGTCTGGCGCACCGATCGGAAGATGTCTGCATCTTCGAACGACGAACAATGACGAGTGAATGGACGCCATGGAAAACCCGACACGCACCACACACGCGCGCACCCAGGGTTTTTGCGTGTTCGAGCGTCTACGGTCGGTGGGCCTTCGCCCGACCCGACAGCGCGTGGCGCTGTGCAATCTGATGTTCGGCGCCGGCGATCGCCATCTGTCGGCAGAGCA
>JBBSUS010000628.1:0-2280 GCA_038234195.1 Hyphomicrobiales bacterium
CCTCGCACGAAATCGCCGTTACGCTTTTCTTCGTCGAGATCGACCGGCGGCGGCGCGCCGTCTTCGATGCTGCAAATTTCCCGCAAAAAGATCGAAGCGCCCAGATGCGATCCTTGGCGGCCGACAAGGCAGAGGATGTCGCCATCGCGCATGCCGCCGATCGTCGCGATCTTCGTACGATCCTCGATCAGGCCGACACCGCCGATGGTTGGCGTCGGCAGGATCGCCTGGCCGTGAGTCTCATTGTAGAGCGAGACGTTGCCCGAGACGATCGGGAAGGCGAGGGCGCTGCAGGCTGCGCCGATGCCTTCGACAGCCTTGACGAACTGGCCCATCAGATCCGGCTTTTCGGGATTGCCGAAATTGAGATTGTCGGTTGCAGCCAGCGGATCGGCACCCACGGCGGTCAGGTTGCGCCAGCATTCCGCGACGGCCTGCAGGCCGCCCTGATAAGGATCGGCCTCGCAATAACGCGGCGTGACGTCGGATGAGAAGGCGAGGGCCTTGGTCGGATGTCCGTCGACGCGAACGACGCCGGCGTCGCCGCCGGGTCTCTGCAGCGTGTTGCCTTGAATCAGCGTGTCGTATTGCTCGAACACCCAGCGGCGCGACGAGAGATCCGGCGAGCCGAGCAGTCGCAGCAACGCCACGCCATAATCCTCCGGCTCGGGGATGTCCGCCGCATGGATCGCCTTGGCCGGCTTCGGCTCGATCCACGGGCGATCGTATTCCGGGGCCTCGTCCCCGAGTTCCTTGATCGGCAGATTGGCGACCTCCTCTCCGTCGAAGAAGATGCGGAATCGGCGATCGTCTGTGGTCTGCCCGACGATGGCGAAGTCGAGCCCCCATTTGACGAAGATCGCCTCGGCAACCTCTCGCTTGGAAGGATCGAGCACCATGAGCATGCGCTCCTGGCTCTCCGACAGCATCATCTCGTACGGCGTCATCGCGGTCTCGCGGACCGGCACGAGGTTCAGGTTCAACTCGATGCCGAGATTGCCCTTGGCACCCATTTCCACGGCCGAGCAGGTCAGGCCAGCAGCACCCATGTCCTGAATGGCAACCACCGCGCCGGTCTGCATCAGTTCCAGACACGCTTCGAGCAGGCATTTCTCGGTGAACGGGTCGCCAACTTGAACCGTCGGGCGCTTGTCCTCGATGGTCTCGTCGAATTCGGCAGACGCCATGGTCGCGCCGCCAACGCCGTCGCGGCCGGTCTTGGCGCCGAGATAGACGACAGGCTGGCCGATTCCCTTCGCCTCCGACAGGAAGATCGCGTCAGATTTCGCAAGTCCCGCCGCAAATGCATTGACCAGGCAATTGCCGTTATAGCGTTTGTGGAAGTTCACCTCACCGCCGACCGTCGGCACACCAAAACTGTTGCCGTAGCCGCCGACACCGGCAACGACCCCGGCCACCAGATGCCGGGTCTTCTCATGCGACGGATCGCCGAAGCGCAACGCATTCATCGCGGCGATCGGCCGTGCCCCCATGGTGAAGACGTCGCGCAGAATGCCGCCGACACCTGTCGCCGCGCCCTGATAGGGTTCGATGAAAGACGGGTGGTTGTGGCTTTCCATCTTGAAAACGACGCAGAGCCCGTCACCGATATCGACGACGCCCGCATTCTCGCCTGGCCCTTGCAAGACGCGCGGACCCTTGGTCGGCAGGGTTCGAAGCCATTTCTTCGAGGACTTGTACGAGCAGTGCTCGTTCCACATGGCCGAGAATATGCCGAGTTCGGTCAGGGTCGGCTCGCGCCCGATGAGCTTGAGCACCCGGTCGTACTCGTCGGGCTTCAGGCCATGGGCTGCGATCAACTCGGGGGTGATGGCAGTTTTGGGGGGCTCGGCGGTCATGGCGGTTCCTGGGCATGTCCTGAAGCGGAGAAGGTTCGACGCCTGTTAACATCTGCAGCGCAGCAGACAAAGCGAGGCTTCAGCCGTGTCGCATCAGGCATGCATCAGCCGACGAGGCGAACCCAGCCGATGCTGCCCTTGCGGCAAGGCGCAGCGTCGGCGGCGCGGCGGTATACAATGGTGTCGTCGTCCACCTGGCTGATCGGAGCTCCGTGGAGCCTCCGCGAGAAGACGATCAAGGCATGGTCGTAGCCTTTACCCGACTTTGCCGGCGTGCGCAGGCAGAGGCCGTAGCCCGGGCCGTCGATCGGGATGAAAGCGGTCGAGCGCTGTGAGCTTCGGCGCCGGAAAATGCCCGCGGCGGTCGCCCGCGCGTAGTCGATCTCCGCCATATCGGGTGTCGCGGCGCCGCTCGGCGACG
>JBBSUS010000629.1:0-2267 GCA_038234195.1 Hyphomicrobiales bacterium
CCCCGGATCAGTTCTTCTGCCGTATGAGCGGAAACAGGGCCTGCCATTACGCCGAGGCTCACTGTTACAACCTTCGATCCGCCGAGGATTTCCTGTGGTATGGCCAGCGCTTCGATCGAACGCCGGAGACGGTCGGCGATCCTGATCGCGTCGGAAAGGCTTGTGCATGGAAGCAGCAGCAGGAATTCCTCACCACCAAAGCGGATCGCCAGATCGTCTGTCCGGACGATAGCGGCGACGGCGCTGGCAACCCGTTTGAGACATAAATCTCCGACAAGATGGCCATAGCGGTCGTTGAAGGCCTTGAAGTGGTCGATGTCGAGCATGACGATTGCCATGGGTGACACCCGATCATCAGATCGCCGCCAGAGCTCTTCGATTTTTGCCTCGAGGCGCCGGCGATTGAACAGGCCGGTCAAGGGATCGCGCGAGGCCTCGAGCTCGGCATCGCGCCGGCGAAAGGTATCCTGCAGCCGTCGCAGGAAAGCATGTCGGGCGTCGCGCTCCATCCGCCGGTGGGCGTTCAGTGTCAGATAGGCGGCTGCGATCACCAATGTGACCCCGATCGCAAAAACCGGTTCTGCAAGGCCGTCGATTGCAAGGGCGCCAAGATAGACTGCAGTTAGGGCAGCCGTTGCAACGATCGTATGGCGGTGCTCGAGCTTGTAGATGATGTTCATGAAGACAAGGATCATCACCGCCAAATATTGATAGTGCTGGGAGATGGCGGTGCCGTTGACGGTCGCGACGATCATAATCTGGATCACCATCGCAATCGGACTCAGCGCGGACCAGAAGTCCCGAGAGGTTGTCTGACGCGCTCGAATACTGAGATGCGTTGCGACGAAGATCAGCCCCGTGACGACAACATGTAAGGCAACCGCAAGCCAGAATGTTTCGGGCATTACGAAATAGTCGATCGTGAGAAACACGTTGTAGGCCGCTACCGTCGGCCACAAAATAGCCTTTGCCAGCCGGGTCCGATAGTTCTGATAACTTGAGACATATGCAGATTCGACGGGACCAGGAAATATCGATCCCGCCAAGCCATCGTCGGCAATCCTGTTAAGGTCCGCAAGGTTGAACTCCTCGATTTTCGCGGACCCGAACGTTGCTCTCGGTTTTCGGGATTTGAACATCTGTAGCCTGTATGAAACGATTGTGGAATTCGGCGATTCAACGCGCGAGTAAAAATGCTGGCATATGCCAGCAGCGTCGCGCGTTGTCCCAGCGCACAGTGGAAATGGTAACCGGCGCAATATTGCCAATCTGCTAACAGGGGCCGGATTTTTCGACCCTTGATTGTAACTACCTATCGTTAATAGACGCTTTATCTTACTGTTTCTGCTTGATTTTTTCGATAGTCGCTTTCGTCTTACGCTTGCCCAACTTAGTTGTAGGACGCGAATATTGGTCCGCATTGTCGACTTTTTGCCGAGTACATCGTCACACCGTCGCATCGGCCCAGAACCCGCTCTTGCGTCCGTGCTTTGCTCTCAACGCGGCAACGAAATCGTCATGCGGCTCGAGAGCACCAAAGCCTTCAATCTTGTCAGCCAGTCGCTTGCATTCGACGAGATGGCGAGCAGCGTGGCGGTATCGCTTGCTGCGGGCCTCGTCGAGCGCGAACTCGATCATGGCTCGAAGCAGCTTCGTCGCCGCAAGTGGATGTGCGTCCGCCAGCGCTACACTGGCTGGCGTCAGGAGGTGATAGAAGTCGCCGTTCCAGATCCGGTCATCGCACAGGACGAGATCGGCCGCTTTTGCAAGATCAGGCCAGTGCAGAAAGAACGACAGCGCCTGGTAGGGCTGCGGATGATCGAGCGCCAGCACGAAGGCTCGTCGTTCGGCATCGATGTCGTCGAAATCGGGAAGCCGCCTGATATATTCCCGCAGTCTCTCCACGCTGAGACGCGTCTCGAACAGCGACCAGCGGAACGCCTGCGCTTCGTCCATTCGACCGAGAGCGTCGAGGGCGGCGAGACGCGCCTCCTCCCATTCTGGATGGTAAGGGTTGTATCCACCAAAATGCCGGTCCCGGTCCACCGCATCAGTCGCAGCAAGCGCTTCCTTGGGCCGCCCAGCATCGAGCAGCCGCCGGGCAATGTCGGCCGCAACCCGCGGCACGCCTTTGGCGGCACCGCTCTGCTGCGCAATGTAGGCGTCGACGTCGCCTTCGGCGTCGGCGATCTGCTCCAGGGCCACGCCGATCGTCAGGCTTTTGTTCTGGGCCTCGAACTCGTCGGCGTAGATCGCGCCGCTCGTCG
>JBBSUS010000630.1:0-2267 GCA_038234195.1 Hyphomicrobiales bacterium
CCCAGGCGGGCTTCGGCGACGCTCCGAACGTTTGACGGAATGCCAAAGCGTGGCTCGACTGCAACTCCGGGACCTTCAGCAGCGTTGTGTTGCAATCATAGGCTTCTTTTAAAACCACAACGTGCAACCATATACTAGCGAGTTGGCGCTCGAACGGGCGCCATTCGCATTCGCCAATCGTAGGAGGCTTTCGTGAGCCGAGTGAAATTGACCGTGACGGTCGATGATCAGCACATGGATTCGATGAGCACCGTCACCGAGGACTTGAAGTCGAAGGGTTTCGTCGTGGAGCGCGTCGTCAAGATGGCTGGCGCGATCTTCGGTTCTGCGGAGACGTCCTCGATCTCCAGTCTATCCCGTTCCAATGGAGTTGCAGAAGTGCGCCAGGAGCGCTCCTTCCAACTCCCGCCGATGGACCCGAGCATACCGCAGTAACGATTGAGAACACCCGATTCGCTCTGACAGCGCTTGCACAAGCGCCCGTCTTCCTGACATGTCGCCCGCATGGAATGGCGTGAGGACGGGATCGTTCTCGGCGTAAGGCGACTGGGCGAGACCAGCGTCATCGTCGAGGTGATGACACGGGCGCGGGGCCGGCATCTCGGCCTCGTTCGCGGCGGGCGATCACGTCGCCAGCAGCCGGTGCTCCAGCCGGGAAATTCCGTTGCCATCCACTGGCGGGCCCGGCTCGACGAGCACATGGGCACCTTCGTCCTGGAACCCGTGACCTTGCGCGCTGCGCAACTGATGGAGAGCGGCGTCGGGCTGAACGGCGTGCAGCTTCTCGGCGCCCATCTGCGGCTGTTGCCGGAACGCGACGCCCATGTTCGTCTGTTCGACGGGCTGTCGATCCTCGTGGACCATCTGGGCACGCCCGACATCGCCGGCGAACTGATGCTGCGCTTCGAGATCGCGCTGCTCGAAGAGCTCGGCTTCGGCCTCGACCTGACGGTCTGCGCCGCGACCGGACAGACCGACGAACTCGTCTATGTTTCGCCGAAATCCGGGCGTGCCGTCAGCCGCGACGCCGGCGCGCCCTATCGTGACCGGCTGCTGGCTTTGCCGGCGTTTCTCACGGCACGCGATGACCCCGACCCCGAGGCTCAAAGCGCCGCATCGGAAGACGCGCTCCTCGACGGTTTCGCCATGACAGGCTATTTCCTCGATCGCCATGTCTACCAGCCGCGCGGTCTGGCCGCCCCGGTGGCCCGCGCCGGCTTCCTGTCGGCGCTGCAGAAATTTCATCGAAGGACCGCGTCTTGAGCAAAGACATCTATCCCGGCTTTGCCGCGCCCGCCGGATTCGGCACCGTGTCCATCGAGCGCCTAGCCAGGGATGGCGGTCTTGCGGTGCTGTCGGCGATCGCCAGGGGTGAATTGCCGGGTGCGCCGATCGGTGAGGCGATGGCTTTCGGTCTGGCGGAAGTCGAGGAAGGCCGCGTGGTGTTCAAGGGCATGCCGAATGACAGCCACCTCAATCCGCTCGGCACGATCCATGGCGGCTGGGCCGCCACCATCCTCGATTCCGCCCTTGCCTGCTGCGTGATGACGACATTGAAGCCTGGCGAGGGCTACACGACGGCCGAGTTCAAGGTGAACCTCACACGGCCGATCCTGCCGACGACCGGCGAGGTGTTCTGCGAAGGCCGCATCCTGCATCGCGGGCGCACCGTCGCGACGTCGGAGGCATATTTGAGGGATGCGAAGGGCAGGTTGCTCGCCCATGGCACCGAGACCTGCGTGATCTTTCCGATCGCGGCGATGATGCGCGGCGAGGCGCCGGCAGGCTTGTAAGACGGCGCGTTCGAGCCGATTTCGACTGCACCGGCGGCCATTGCCCGCGCTGTTTTCCATCGCCATGTTGCTGGCCGACGAAGGGAGACCGCCATGGAGACCATCGAGACAACAGGGCTGCTGCGTGAACGGTTGAGCGCCTGCCGCCGAGCGGGCGAAACCATCGCGGTCGTTCCAACGATGGGCGCGTTGCATGACGGCCATCTGGAACTCGTGCGCCGCGCCGCAGAGCGCTGTGACCGGGTGGTGGTGACGATTTTCGTCAACCCGACGCAATTCGGCCCGACCGAGGACTTCAACGCCTATCCGCGCAATCTTCAGCATGACCTCGAGCGATTGCAGTCGTCGAAGGTCGATTTCGTCTTCACGCCGTCGGTGGCCGAAATCTATCCCGAGGGTGCCCAGACGACGGTTTCGGTCGAGCCACTCGGCAGCCTCCTGATCGGCGCGATCCGGCCCGGTCATTTTCAGGGC
>JBBSUS010000631.1:0-2252 GCA_038234195.1 Hyphomicrobiales bacterium
GGCCGGCTGATCACCGAGTTCTCGATCATCCATCGGGTCTCCAAGGATCCCCGACGCGTCACCTGGTTCGGCCGCGATCAGATGTATGCGATCGCCCAGGACAACCCGGTGATCATCGCCGGCATGCATGTCGCCAACTGGGAACTCTGCGCCCACGCGGTCAAAGACAGAAAACGGGAGATCGGCATCTTCAATCTGCCGCCGATCGAGCGGCACAAGGCTTGGCTTGCCGAGCGAGCCCGGCTCAAGTCCGGCGTTACCTTGTTGCCGCCGGGCAAGGACAGCATCATGCCTGCGCTGCGCATCCTGAAACGCGGCGGCATCGTCTGGCTCAGCGTCGACGAAGGGTTCCAGGGGCGCATCCGGGGCCCGTTCTTCGGGAGGCCGCCTGCGCTCGACAGCAATCTCGGCCTGATCGTCCGGCTCGCCCGGATGGCCGACGTGCCGATCTTTCCCTTTTATTGCCTGCGCACCGGTGACGCGCGCTTCGAACTGCACGCGCTGCCGCCAATCCGTTTCGAGAAGGCTCCATCCACCCCAATACAGGCGGTCGAGGATGCAGCCGTCGTCAATGCGGTGATCGAGCCGATCGTCATGCGGCATCTCGACCAATGGTATTTTCTCGACAGCGAGCTGCGCGACGATTGCCGGCCGACGTCCTTCGTCGATTGAACCGTCAGGAGCGCGGCGCGAATCTTGGGTGTGCGCAGGCAGCTGGCAACCGCAAGCACCGCGACGATCGATCGCACGTCATCCTACCGGGAGAGCAACAGGACGGCCATCATCCCTCGCCGAGAAAGGGCATGACTGCGCGTCCTGATGCGAACGCGCCCAGCCGCTTGATCTCCCATTCGAGACGGATGCCGGAGGTGTTCAGAACGCGGGCCCTCACCATCTCACCGAGCGTTTCCAGATCGTGGCCGGTGGCGGCGCCGGTGTTGATCATGAAGTTGCAGTGCAGTTCAGACATCTGCGCGTCACCGATCCTCAGGCCGCGACAGCCCGCCTTGTCGACCTCCTTCCAGGCAGAGGTGCCCTCGGGGTTCTTGAACGTCGAGCCGCCGGTCTTTTCGCGCACCGGCTGCACGGTTTCGCGATGGTGCTGGACCGCCTCCATCCTGGCGCGGATGTCGGCCAGGTCAGCCGGTTCGCCTTCGAACAGCGCGGAGGTGAAGATCAGATCCTCGGCAGCGGACGAATGACGGTAGGTGTAGCCCATCTCGCCATTCGACAGAATGTGGATTTGACCGCGGCGATCGACGGCGCGAATTTCGACGACGCGCTCGCGAGTCTCGGTGCCGTTGGCACCGGCGTTCATGCGCAGAGCGCCGCCGACCGAACCCGGACTGCCGTGGTAGAAATGAAAGCCGCCAAGGCCGGCTTCGAGGGCCGCAGCGGCAAGCCGCTTGTCGGGTGTGGCCGTGCCGGCCCGCAATTGCCGGTCGCCGACCCGCTCGGCGGTGCCGAAGCCCTTGGCAGAGAGGCGGATGACGACCCCGGCAAGGCCGCCGTCTCGCACCAAGAGGTTCGAGCCGATGCCAACGACAGTGACAGGAATATCGGCCGGCAGACACTTCAGGAATTCGGACAGATCCGCCTCGTCGGCGGGCTGGAACAGCAGTTCAGCCGGACCGCCGGCGCGAAACCATGTGATCTTTTCCATCCCGGCATTCGGCGTCAGCCGGCCACGCACGGAGGCCAGCCGGTCACCGAGCATGGCGAGCAGCCTGTCTCCATCGATCGCGCCTTCGCTCATCCGTCGGCGTCCACGATCGTGCCGGCGTCACCACCCGACTGGGGCATCGACAGCGCATCGAGTTCCTTCGGAAGGGCGTAGGCCCATTGGGTGATCGACCCGGCTCCCAGGCACACGACCATGTCGCCTTCGCCAGCGACCTGGCGGATCAGTGGCGCGAGTTCGGCGGGCCCCTCGATCAGCCGCGCGTCGCGATGGCCCCCGAGCTTCAGGCGCTCCACGAGCATTTCGGAATTGACGAACTCGATCGGTTCCTCGCCGGCGGCATAGACCGGCGCGAGGATGACGGTGTCGGCATCGTTGAAGCAGGCGGCGAAATCAGGAAACAGCGCCTGCAGCCGGGTGTAGCGGTGCGGCTGGACGACGGCGACGACGCGGCCCTGGGCAGAGGCTCGCGCGGCCGCGAGCACGGCGCGGATTTCGACCGGGTGGTGGCCGTAGTCGTCGAAGATGTCGACGCCGCCGGAGGTACCCGTGTGGGTGAAGCGCCGCTTGA
>JBBSUS010000632.1:0-2248 GCA_038234195.1 Hyphomicrobiales bacterium
ACGCGTCCCAGAGTCTAGGTGTTCGACGATGTCAGAAATTCGCTACCGGCGCGTGCTGCTCAAGGTGTCGGGCGAGGCGTTGATGGGCGAGCAGGGCTTCGGCATCGACGTGGCGGTGGTGGACCGGATTGCCGGCGACATTGCCGAGGCCCGCAAGCTGGGCGTCGACATCTCGGTCGTCGTCGGCGGCGGCAACATCTTCCGCGGTGTCGCGGTTGCCTCCAAGGGCGGCGATCGCGTCACCGGTGACCACATGGGCATGCTCGGGACGGTCATCAATGCCTTGGCGCTGCGCACCTCGCTGACCAAGCTTGGCGTCGACGCGATCGTGTTGTCGGCAATCGCCATGCCGGAGATCTGCGAGAGCTTTTCTCAGCGCACTGCTCTGTCGCACCAGTCGGCGGGTCGCGTGGTCATCTTCGCCGGCGGAACCGGCAATCCGTTCTTCACGACCGATTCTGCCGGCGCCTTGCGCGCCGCTGAGATGGGCGCGGCTGCGCTCTTCAAGGGCACACAGGTCGACGGCATCTACTCCGCTGATCCGAAGACCCACAGGGACGCTACGCGCTTTGATACGCTGACCCATGACGAGGTGCTCCAGAAGGGCCTCGCCGTGATGGACATAGCCGCCGTTGCGCTTGCCCGTGAAAACCATATTCCCATCGTCGTCTTCTCGATCCACGAGAAGGGCGAGTTCGCAAAGATCCTGTCGGGTGGCGGCTGCGCCACGGTTGTCAGCGACTGAACAAGACAAAGCTTCGAAGTCGGGCGAGAGCCCGAAGCCGTACAGACAGACGAGAGAGGAAATTACACCGATGGCCGAATTGGACTTCAACGACCTGAAGCGTCGCATGGACGGGGCGCTGGCGAGCTTCAAGGGCGATCTTGCCGGGCTTCGCACCGGGCGCGCCTCGCCGTCGCTGCTCGATCCGATCACTGTCGAGGCCTATGGCAGCCGCATGCCGCTGAACCAGGTCGCCAACATCTCGGTGCCCGAAGCGCGAATGGTGTCTGTCACCGTGTGGGACAAGCAGATGGTCGGCAAGGTCGAGCGGGCGATCCGCGAGAGCAGTCTCGGCCTCAACCCGATCACCGACGGCGCCACCCTGCGCATTCCACTGCCGGAGCTGAATGAACAGCGCCGCAAGGACCTGGTCAAAGTCGCCCAGCAATATGCCGAGGCAGCGCGTGTCGCCGCACGGCACGTGCGCCGCGATGGCATGGACAGCTTGAAGAAGCTGGAAAAAGACGGCGATCTCGGCCAGGACGAAAGCCGCCAGCAGTCGGATAAGGTGCAAAAGCTCACCGACGACACCATTTCCGATATCGACCGGTTGCTGTCCGAAAAGGAAACCGAAATCATGCAGGTGTAGGGTCGGGGACGGAATGCGGGTCCCGTCAACGGGGCAGAGCGGTCGAGAGGGAAGGCGGAACGACGGTGCGGCATCTCCAACACGTCGCCATCATCATGGATGGCAATGGACGATGGGCACATGCGCGCGGGCTCCCGCGAAGCATGGGCCACAGGCGTGGCGTCGAGGCCGTGCGCGAGGCCGTGCGTTCGGCGAGCGAACTCGGCATCGACTATCTGACGCTGTTCGCCTTCTCCTCTGAGAACTGGCGCCGTCCGCAGTCCGAGGTCGCCGAATTGATGGGGCTCCTGAAGCTCTTCATTCGCCGCGATCTCGCCGATCTCCACAAGGAGGGCATTCGCATTCGCGTCATCGGTGAACGCGACAATCTGGCGCCCGACATCCTTTCGCTTCTCAATGAGGCCGAGAATCTCACGCGCGACAACCAGCGCCAGACGCTGATCGTCGCCTTCAACTATGGCGGACGCGACGAGGTCGCCCGCGCCATGCGCCGGGTCGCGCAGAAGTTCGCCGCCGGCGAGGTCGCACTCGAAGCACTGACCGCCGACTATCTCGACGACCATCTCGACACCGCGGGCATTCCCGATCCCGATCTCATCATCCGCACCAGCGGTGAATTGCGTCTTTCGAATTTCCTGCTTTGGCAGGCGGCCTACTCGGAGTTCGTTTTCCTGCCGTGTCTGTGGCCCGATTTCGACCGAAGAGCCTTCGAGGACGCGGTTGCAGAGTTTCATTCGCGCGACCGTCGCTACGGCGGACTGTCGCGTGAAGCCGCTTCCTGACGGATGGGTATTGGTGTTCGCCGGTTCTTTTCGGAAGGCAGCTGGGCGGATCTTCGCACGCGCCTGATCTCTGCAGTGCTGCTCGGTGTCCTG
>JBBSUS010000633.1:0-2244 GCA_038234195.1 Hyphomicrobiales bacterium
ATAGGATATCGCGACGGACCATGTTAGCGGAACCGATCATTGGTCCGATGCGGGAAAAACCGTGTGGTGGGTCACAAAGAAAGATTCGTCTGCCGTCACATGAAATCTACCGATAACACTTTGGAAGAGCTGGGCTGGAATGACTTTTTCAGCGAGCAGGTCTCGGGCATGGAAGCGCAGCAGTGCCATCCCTTCCGGGTGATGGCCGTGCATCGCGGCAAGATTTCCGTCTCGGGTGCGGGCTCGGAGCACTCGATTTCACCCCATATCCCAAATGCCGGCCCCACTGACGACCATCCAACAGTCGGCGACTGGCTGCTGATCGACAACGCCACGCTGCAGCCGACGCGGGTCCTGCGTCGGCTGAACCTGTTCAAACGGCGCTCGCCGGCCGATCCGCGCAAAGAGCAGATGATCGCCGCCAACGTCGATACGCTGTTCATCGTCGCCTCCTGCAACCAGGATTTCAGCGTCGCGCGGCTGGAGCGCTATCTGGTTTTGGCGCGCGAGGTGGGTGTGAACCCCGTCGTGGTTCTGACCAAGACCGATCTGACGGACACTCCGGACGCTTTCGCGGAGGCGGCACGAGCGATCGAGCCCGGATTGCGCGTCGAAACCGTCAACGGTCGCGATCCCGCCAGCGCGGCTTGTCTCGCGACATGGTGCGGCAAAGGCAAGACCGTTGCGCTTTTGGGATCCTCCGGTGTCGGAAAATCGACGCTCGTCAATACGTTGCGTGGCTCGGACAGCATCGCGACCCAGGCGATCCGCGCAGGCGATGATACGGGCCGCCACACGACCACCGTGCGCGAAATGCATCGGCTCGATCGGGGCGGCTGGCTTCTCGACACGCCCGGCATGCGCGAACTGCAACTGTCCGACGTGGCCGCCGGAATATCCGAGGTTTTCGATGATTTCGTTCTGGTGGCGCAGCGCTGTCGCTTCTCGGATTGCGCACATGGCGGCGAACCCGGCTGTGCTGTTCAAGAAGCGATCTCCAACGGCACGCTGACATCCGAGCGTTTCAATCGCTGGCAACAACTTGCAGCAGAAGACGTCGGCAACGCCTCTCACGCTGGGAAGCGACGCCGATAGCGACATCGGGCAATGCAGACCAGCACATGAGACCGACAATCAGGTCAAATGCTATTGCGTTCAGCCCTTGTCCATAAGGAGCCACCAGCGCGCCTGCCGTCGATCCGGCAGGGGGCTCGCTCTGTCTGAACAGGCTTGTAGGATCTCGGCCACCGCGTTCTCACCGCGCATGGCTGCGAGGGCGACCGTGGGCCTTGAGGACTGGAAAGCGGCTTCGTCCGGGTTTCTTGCGCATCGTCTCGCCTGATCTCGAAATCGGCCGCCGTCAGGCGAGCAATCCGTTCGGCGCTCAGTCCCAAATGCCCGTGCCAGGTCTCACGCGTCCCGCCGTGCGATCCAGTCATGATTGGGATGGTTCTGGAATCGCCATTTTCGCAGCGGTCCGGCCATGACGTTGAGATAATACATCTCGTAACCATAGGGGGCGGCACAGGGATGATGGCCCCTTGGCACGAGAACGACGTCGTGGTTCGAGACGCTCAGCGTTTCGTCGAGCGTTCCGTCTTCGGTGAAAACCCGCTGGTTGCCATATCCCTGGGCGGGATTCAGGCGGTGATAGTAGCTCTCTTCCAGATAGGTCATGGCGGGAAAGTCGTCCGTGTCATGCCGATGCGGCGGATAGGAGGACCAGTGGCCGGCCGGCGTGAAGACCTCCGTGACGAGGAGCGAGTCCGCAACATCGCGTTCTTCCATCGCGATGGCGTTGATGTGGCGCAGATTGGTGCCCTTGCCGCGATCGGTCAGCGAGATGCCCGCCGGGCCAATCCGCGCCGCTTGATGGCCGCCAGAGCCGGGCGCGGTGCAGACGGCAAGCGTGCAGTTCGTGGTCGCCGAGGCCGTCCATTCGCTGGCACTGGGCACATAGAGGCAGTGGGGCGGCGTCTTCTCGAAGACGTCCATGCGATCGCCCATCTCGCCGAAATCGGTGCCGGCCGCCGACAGCGTCGCCTTGCCTTCGACGAGGACGAGGATCGCCTCGCGATCGCCTGTGGCCTCGCCCACGCTCTCACCGGGCGACAGACGATAGAGCGAGAAGCCGACATAGGCCCAGTCCGGCGAGAGCGGACCCTTCGCAGTCTCGGCCGTGATCGCATGGACCTTGCCGTGGTTACCGGTCGGCTTTCGCAAGAGATCGCTCATGTGCGGCTC
>JBBSUS010000634.1:0-2243 GCA_038234195.1 Hyphomicrobiales bacterium
ACCGCGCTGCTTTAGGGCAGTGCGGTTTTTTTTGTGCTTTTGCCGGCTTGCGCGACACTCGCTCGCTACTCGGCTGCCGCCTGCTGGGTGTATTCAGCCGCGACATCGGCCGCGAACCCCTGGACGAAACGTTCCAGCCCATCGCGCAGACGATCGAACCCGTCGAGCCGGCGAAATCGCTTTTCGTCGGCGTAGAGTCCACGATTGATCTCGATCTGGATGGCGTGAAAGCCGGTGGCCGGCTTGCCGTAACTCTCGGTGATGTAGCCGCCGGCATAGGGTTTGTTGCGGGCGACATCATAGCCGAGTTCGGCGATTCGGTCGGACGCGATCTGCACCAGGCGGCCGCCGGCGCTGGTTCCGAATCGATCGCCGAGGACGATATCGGAGCGGCGGCTGCCGGGCAGCGCGCGCACTGAAGACGGCATCGAATGGCAGTCGATCAGGATCACCATGCCGAACCGCGAGCGCACGGCTTCCAGCGCACGGCGCAAGGTGGCGTGAAATGGTTTGTAGATCGTTTCGATTCGTTCGAGGCCTTCGGTGAGGCTCAGCGGCGCGCGGTAGATTTCCTGGTTTTCAGCAACGATCCGCGGGATGGTCCCGAGACCGCCTGCGACCCGAACCGAAGCGGCGTTCGCAAAGGCCGGCAGCGCCTCGTCGAACATGCGCGCATCGAGTTCGTAAGGTTCGCGATTGACGTCGAGAAAGGCCCGCGGAAAGCGGGCAGTCAGGAGCGGTGCCCCAAGGCTCGGGACGAAGTCGAAGAGATCGTCGACGAACAGATCCTCCGATCGCCGGATCGCCTGGCCGGACAGCCGCGTCGCGGCGATGAACTCGGCCGGGTAGTCGCGACCGGAATGCGGCGAGCAGAAGAGGAAGGGGATCAAGGGCTTTGCCGGTTCGATCAAGTCGAAGGCCGGAACGGGTCCCGTCTCGGTCTCGATCGTCGGAACTGTCGCCAAGCTGAAGCCTCCGCCCGGTGGCGCATGAAATATCGGTCTGGCCATTGCGCTCACACTTCTCTTTTAGAAAATGTTTCCGCAATCTGCTATGGCACGCAGAGCGAAACGAACCTCCCGCCGTGAACGTTGCCTCGGCGCATCCGGATGACACGAATGTCAAAGATACTCCTTGCCGAAGACGACAACGACATGCGCCGCTTTCTGGCAAAGGCTCTGGAGCGCGCCGGGTACGAGGTGATCAGCTTCGACAATGGCGGCAGTGCTTACGAACGTCTGCGGGAGGAGCCGTTCTCCCTGCTTCTGACCGACATCGTGATGCCGGAGATGGACGGGATCGAACTGGCACGCCGGGCCACCGAACTCGATCCGGACCTCAAGGTCATGTTCATCACCGGCTTTGCCGCGGTTGCCTTGAACCCTGATTCCAAGGCTCCGAAGGACGCCAAGATCCTGTCGAAGCCGTTTCACCTGCGCGAACTGGTCGACGAGGTTGGACGCATGCTGGAAGACGCAGCCTGAGACGATTGGTCTCGGCCTGCATCTTCGCCCCATGACGCCCGGAATGACTCGACGGACATCAAGTTCGCGGTGTGGATGGGCACAAGAGGCCGCGTTGATTCGCTCGATTTGCGTTTAGGAATTGCAGGCGCCGGTCCACGACACCCCCTGACGAAGGCCTTGCTTCGGGCGAGCTGCGAACCGATCGACTATATCGGCCGGGTAGGGCGCCGAATGCGATTTTCACAAGCTGACGAGGCTCTGTCCGAATGGCGACTTCACGCGGGCTCGGGCGATATGAAATCGGCGCGTCGGTAGCCTTGGATGAACAAGAGCGCCGTCAGGTCGCCATGGTCGATGCGGTGCGGTGCTTTCGCCGCGACCGCGGGTTTGGCGTGTAGCGCGACGCCGGTGCCCGCCTGAAGCAACATCGGCAGGTCGTTGGCGCCGTCGCCGACCGCGATGGCAGCGCGAGAATCAGCGCCATGTTCGGCCGCGATCGCATGCAGCGCCGTGACCTTGGCGTCTGAACCCAGAATCGGCTCGGCGACCATGCCGGTAAATCGCCCTCCCTCGGCCAGGAGGTGGTTTGCATGATTCTCGTGAAACCCGAGCCGCGCAGCGATCGGGTTGGTGAACACGGTGAACCCGCCCGATACCAGTGCCGTTCTCGCGCCGTTGGCCCGCATGGTCGCCAGCAACGTCTCGCCCCCGGCGGCGAGCGTGATGCGTCTTTCGATCACCTCCGCGACGACCGTTTCGGGCATGCCCGCCAAGAGC
>JBBSUS010000635.1:0-2242 GCA_038234195.1 Hyphomicrobiales bacterium
GATTCTTGGCGAGCAGGGCATCAAGCTCGTCGTCAGCCTTGGCCTTGCTCGCGGTCGCATCTGAAAGCGTCGCGGCAATGCGCTTTTCGCGGCGTGCGATGACGGCGAGGATCGGTCCGTAGAGATAGCGCTTCAGCAGCCAGACGAGGACGAGGACGTTCAGGATCTGCGCGCCGATGGTGAACCAGTCGATGACCATGGGCTATTTCCCCGCGGCCTGAGCGGCGGCCAGGGTCAGGGCCGTGTTCCAGAACGGATTGGCGAAGATCAGGATCATCGACACGACGAAGCAGTAGATCGCCGTCGACTCGATCATTGCAAGCCCGACAAACAGCGTCCGTGTGATGGTCGCGGAGGCATCGGGCTGCTGCGCCAGCGACGTCAGCGCGGTGGCCACGGCCCGACCTTCGGCGAGCGCCGGACCCATCGTCCCGAACCCCGTCGTGAGGCCGGCGACGGCGATCGAGACGATGGCGATCCATCCGAGATAGTCCATGATACGTTCCTTCTTTTCCCGCCTCGCATCACGACGCGAGCGGTTTTGCGGGGGTGGGAGCGGCCCCGCCCTTTTCCGGTGAGTTGGTCTTTGTCTTCGTCCGTGACTTGCGCGTTGCTGCAGCGATGTAGACCGCGGCGAGAATGGAAAAGATGTAGGCCTGCACCATGCCGGTCAGCAGGCCGAGAGCGGTCATGACGATGGGGAACAGAAGCGGCGTGATGCTGATCAAAATGCCGACGATCATCGCGCCGCTCATCATGTTTCCGAAGAGGCGCACAGCCAGGGCCAGCGTCCGGGAGGCTTCGCTGATCAGGTTGAAGGGCAGCATGATAAACGTCGGCTCGATATAGGATCGGAGGTAGCCACCGAACCCCTGCGCCTCGACGCCATAGAGCGGCACGGCAACGAAAACGCACAGAGCCAGTGCGATCGTCGTGGATAGCGAGCCAGTCGGCGGCTCGAACATCGGAACGATGCTGGAGAGGCTGGATGCGGCGACGAACAGGAAGAGCGTGCCAAGAAACGGCAGGGATTTCAGGGGCTGGACGAGGCCGATATCGGCAATCTGGCTTTGGATGCCGGTCACCAGGATTTCCAGAAGGTTCTGCCAAGCCGAGCGGTTCTCGCTCGGCGAGAGGGCGCGTGTGACGAGCATGGAGCCCAGGGTCAGAACCGCCATCAACACCCAGGTGAACACGATGGTCGCGTTGAGATGGACGACGCCCCACTGCCAGAAGACCAGCTCGTCGGGGCTAAGGCGCATGGGGCGACGACTTTCACAGAACAGCGCCACCGAGTGCTTCGACCCGGGGCAGCCCGCGGGTGGCGAGCAGTCGCGCGATCATGAACCCCATGAGACAGAACAGCAGGCGTTGCAAATGGCCGTCCGAGACGAGATAGAACCCGGCAACGACGAGACCTGTTCGCACCAGCATGCTGATCAGCATCAGTCCCGCCGGTCGCGACGACACGAGCACCCGGCGGACTGTCCACCACACACCGCCGAAAAACATCACGCCGAGCGCCAGTCCGGCGAGGACCGAAAGGACGGCCCTCGGTGCATCACTTATCGTCATCGTCGCCCTCCTCGCGCATGGCATCATCTTGATCGGAAACCCAGCGCCAGGCGTTCCAGCTGCCGAGCACCAGTCCGGCGACGAGCAACGCCAGCGTCCACGAACGGCTGCCGGAATGCTGGTCATCGATCCATCGGCCGAGTGCCGCACCGATGAGCGTCGGGACCACCACCGACCAGCCGACCAACCCCATCATGCCGAGGCCGAACCAGACGCCCTTGTGCGAATTGCGCCGGGCCTTGAGCCTGCGGCTCGCCTGCCGGCCCACGCAGCTTGCGAATTCGCGCCCGGGCACCGGGAGCCTTTCGTGCGGATCGTCCGGAGGCTCAGCCATGCTGCATCTCCGCAAAGCGGTGCAGGAAACCGACTTCGAGCTTCGCCATGACCGAACGAGCGCTTTTCTCCTCGTTGCTGAGGCTCAAGTATTCTTCTTCAACCTGGTGATGCAGCAGGCCCAGATCGTCACCGGCCATTGCACGGCGAACGGAAATCGTAACGTCATGCCCGGTCTTGACCAGCACGCCCTCGTCGAGGGCGACATAGGCGATCCCCGCTGCCTCGGTTTCGTATTCGAGAACGCCCGGCACCAAGGCTGCGACGCAGTCGAGCCGGCGTGGCAGCAATCCGAGAGAGCCGGCCGTCGTCTCGGCCACCATGCGCAACACAA
>JBBSUS010000636.1:0-2242 GCA_038234195.1 Hyphomicrobiales bacterium
ATAATTCGTGCTGGGGCCGCAAGTGGGTTGAAATGAGCCGGTTTGACCGAAGCCGGATGCGGAGAGGGCTGGTCAATCAGCCATCTCGGGTTCCGTCGCAGCGTCGACCCGTTCGTCGGCAGGACCCTTCATGCGCGAGAGATTGAGCGCCGCGATGATGAGGCCGACATGACTGAACGCCTGGGGGAAGTTGCCCAGCATCTCGCCGGTTGACGCGTCGTATTCTTCGGCCAGAAGGCCGACGTCGTTTTTCAAAGCGACCAGCCGCTGGAAGAGGTGCAGGGCGTCGCTATAGCGCTCCTGCAGAATATAGACATCCACCAGCCAGAAAGAGCAGGCGAGAAACGCTCCCTCTTCCCCGTGGAGACCGTCGTCGGTTTCGCCGGTGTCGTAACGCAGAACGAAGCCATCTCGCATCAGCCGTTGCTCTATGGCTTCCACCGTGCCGGTCACCCTGGGATCCGATGCTGGAAGAAAGCCGGTCGTAGCGATGTAGAGTAGGCTCGCGTCGAGGGACTTCGAGCCGTAGGACTGGACGAACGAATTCAGCGTCTCGTCAAAGCCTTTGGCGAGAACGTCGGCATGAATCTCGTCCGCAATCTGACGCCATCTTCGGGCATTTTCCTGTCCGCCATTGGTATCGCCCGCCATCTTCGCGGAGCGGTCGAATGCAACCCAGGCCATGACCTTGGAATGGACAAAGTGCCGGCGGTCGCCGCGAACCTCCCAGATGCCCTCGTCCGGTCGGCGCCATGCTTCTTCCAGGAAAGGCATAATGACGCCCGCGATGGCAGCCGAACGCGGATGCGGCTCCAGGCCACCCGCGCGGGCCTGCAGCAGCATGTCCGCCACCTCGCCGTAGACGTCGATCTGAAACTGGTCGGCCGCTGCATTGCCAACGCGCACAGGACGCGATCCCCGAAACCCGTCAAGCCAGGGGACCTCCCATTCCAGAAGATGGCGTTCGCCAGCGACACCGTACATGATCTGCATTTGGGCGGGATCGCCGGCCACGGCCCGCATCAGCCATGACCGCCAGGCCGAGGCTTCGTCGTAATAGCCCAGATCCATGAACGCCATCAGCGTAAGGGTCGCGTCGCGAAGCCAGCAATAACGATAGTCCCAGTTGCGCGCGCCGCCGATCGTCTCGGGCAGAGATGTCGTGGCGGCGGCGACGATCCCGCCGGGTGGCAGAAAGGTCAGGGCTTTAAGCGTAATCAGCGACCTCTTTACGTCTTCGGTCCATGCACCGACATCGGGACAACGGTCGGAGAATTCACGCCAGAACGCTTCGGTGTCCTCCAGTCCGGCCTCCGGATCGGTTTCCGCGAACGGCGGAAGATGTGATGGCTGATGGGCCAGCGTGAAGGAAAGGCGCTCGCCAGCCGCAACGGTGAAGGATCCCTTCGTATGCATGTCCTCGCCATGCAGTTCGACAGGGCTCCTCAGAACGAGCGCGTCGGGCCCAACGATAGACGTCAACGTGCGCTCGTCGACGCGATTGACCCACGGGACGGAGCGGCCGTAGTCGAAACGCATCGCGAGATCGAAGTCGAACCGGACGACCCCCTCGATGCCAACCACGGTTCGCACAAGGCTCGAGAGCCCATCGCGTGGCGGCATGAAGTCCACCAACGTCGCCGCGCCCGTTGACGTCCTGAACGTCGTCTCCAGGATCAGCGTGTCGTCCCGATAGCGACGCTCGGTGCGGCAGTTTGGCTCGGCAGCCGCGATCTTCCAACGGCCATTCTCCTCGGTTCCGAGAAGCGACGCGAACACGGCTGGAGAATCGAAGCGTGGTAGGCACAGCCAATCCATCGAGCCGTCTTTGGAAACAAGGGCTGCCGTCCGGCAGTCTCCGATGATGGCGTAGTCTTCAATTCTGCGCGGCAAGAAGGTTCCTGTTATGCGTTGTCCGGGCTCTGAGCAGCGGAACAAAAATTCTACACAAGGTCGGTATGCGAACAAGGCTTGTCATCGCAACACGCCTCGGCTTGTCGAACGAATTGTGGCCGCATTAGATCAGCGCGGTCCTTGATGATGTCTTGTCGTCGGGAGTTCGTTTCATCACCGACTGCGGCGGCGTAGACCATTGGTCAATCTGATGGAATCACCGCCTGAGGGGCTTGATGCCGAGTTCGCGCCACATCCAGGTAAAATCATAGCTGGCCATCGGGTCGCTCGGGGTCGGTGCGCTCGCCGACTGGGTTTCCAGATATTCCAACCACTCGGCAACCCTGGC
>JBBSUS010000637.1:0-2236 GCA_038234195.1 Hyphomicrobiales bacterium
AAGCTGGCCTTGCAGATGCGTCGAAAGATCGGTGATCTCGACGCCAGCTTCCCGGCAGATGCCCGTGACCTCGTCGCAATAATCCTTCGAATCAGCCGCCTTCGACAGGTCGAACAGCCGCGCGTCCCAGGTGGGTATCTGGACGCCCTTGTAGCCGAGTCCGGCTGCCCAGGCGGCAATCGATTTCAAGTCGCCGTAGGGCGCACCGTCGCCGGCGAACTGGGCGAGGAAAATCCCCGGCCCCTTCATCGTCGTCATATCATTCCTCCCGAGATCGTCACCAGCCAGGCTGGCCGCCATGCCGCCCCTCCAGACGATCTGACGATCCGAGACTGGCACAGGACGGAAGCGCTTTGAAGGGTCTGCCGCGATCAGCGGCTGGCCCCCTCGCAAGGGGCCACCAGCGAATGACCGGAATGTTGCCGCGGTGTCGGTATCGACATGCTGCGCCTGCACGATGTGTCGCTGCAATGATGGAACTGGACGTCAGGAGGTCTGGTCGCAGTCGCCTTCACCGGCGCCATTGCGAGGATATCGCCGCGGCGACAAGGCTGGACTCAACCGTCCTTCGGCTCTTCCGGTTTGGCCCAGAAAAGCGGCAGAAGCGCCACGAGCGTCAGGATCGCCACCATTGCCCAGGCGAGATTCGTCGTCTCGACGAAGGCTTGCCGCGCGATCTTTGGTTCGAGATAGGACTGCAGCGCCTGTTGCCCGATCCTGATGTTGCCGTCGGTCGACAGGAAGGCCGGCACGCCCAGCAGTGCCGCGGTTGCCGGATCACCGGCCTTGAGCTTGGCCGCAAGAGCCGCGGCGCGGGCCGCGGCCTGCCCGTAGATGATGGTATCGATCAATGCGAGGCCGATGGCACCGCCGAGATTGCGCATGAGATTGAACAGGGCGCTGGCGTCGGGGATGGCCTCGGGCGGCAGTCTTCCGAGTGCCAGCCGCGTCGGTGGCAACAGGCAGAACATGATCGCAAAGCCGCGCACCACCTGCGGCCAGAACATTTCGGCCGCGTCCGTTGCACCGGTCTGGACCGCGCTCATGGCGATACCGAGTGCGAAGAGCGCAAAGCCGAAGCCGGTGAGCAGGCGCGAGTCGACGCGCCGCTCCAGCGCGACGGCGATCGGCGCCGAGATCAATTGTGCGACACCGGTTGCCAGCATGATCTCGCCGATCACCAGGGCATCGTGGCCGCGCACATAGGCGAGGAAAATCGGCATCAGATAGGTCGAGCCGAAAAGCCCGATCCCGAGGACGAAACTCAGGGCGGAGCCAATCGCGAAATTGCGGTTCTTCAGCAGCGTGAAGTCGACGAGGGGTTGTTCCAAGCGTGCCGCACGACGCACCAGCAGAACGGTGGCCAGAAGGGCCCAGGCGAGCAACCACGAAATCTCCAGCGACAGCCAGCCGAGATGCGGTGCGTCCTTGAGTGCGATTTCCAACGCAGCAAGCCCGGAGGCCAGGAGGAAGAGCGAGAGCGCGTCGAAACGAAAGCCATCGCCTTCGCTTGCCACGCGCCGCGGCAGGAATGCCATCCCGCCAACGATCGCGACGATGCCCGGCGCGACGTTGATGAGGAACAGCCAATGCCAGGAGAAGGTGCCGGTGATGTAGCCACCGACGATCGGCCCAACGGTGGGCGCCAGCACCGCAAGGACGCCCGCGGCGGTCGTCGTGATGCCCTGCTGGCGGTAGGGAAACAGCAGGAAGACGGCGGAGAACACCGAGGGGATCAGAGTGCCGCCGGCAAAGCCCTGCAGGACCCGCCAGGCGATGAGTTCCGCAAAGCCATTGCTCGCCGCGCAACCGCATGATGCCAGCGTGAAGACGAGAACCGACAGGCCGAAGAGCCGGCGCAGACCCAGCCATCGTGTCAGGACACCGGTGAGCGGAATCGAGACGATCTCTGCGATGAGATAGGCTGTCTGGATCCAGCTCGCCTGGTCCTGCGCCATCGCGAGGTCTTGCTGGATGGTCGGCAGCGAGGTCGCGACGATCTGGACGTCGAGAATCGCCATGAACATGCCGAGGCACATGGCGCCGAAGCCGATGAACGTGCCGAGCGACGCGGAGGCTCCGCTTTCGACGACAGGCGAAGCCGGTCGGGAGGTCGAATTGCCCTCCATCATCTGATCCACGGCGAGCGAACCGCGGATCGCCGGTCATGAACGCGTGCAGGCGCCAGCGAAAATGCGGCGCCCTGGCCGTTCAATGTGGATCCGACCCATTCGGG
>JBBSUS010000638.1:0-2224 GCA_038234195.1 Hyphomicrobiales bacterium
CAGCCCGAGGATGCGGGTAAGAGGGAATTGCCCAAGGTCATCGCGACGGTGGTCGAGCCGCAGGTCTTCACGCCGACGGTGGAATTGACCGGGACGGTCGCGGCGCGGATCGAGAGCGACCTCGCCTTTCGCGCCGGAGGTCAGGTGGCCGAACGGCTCGTCGACGTCGGCGATCATGTTCGGGCCGGCCAGCTTCTCGCCCGAATCGCCACGGACGAGCCCCAGGCGACGCTCGACGCCGCGGTTGCCGCGGCACGCTCGGCCGAGGCCACCTTGAAGCAGGCACAGGCCAATTTCGAGCGGCAGAAGACACTGCTCAAGGGCGGCTTCACCACGAAGAGCAGCTTCGATTCGGCCGAAGAGGCCCTGCGCTCGGCGATGAACGCACTGGATTCGGCCCGGGCGGATGTGGCGACGGCCCGCGAGCAGCTGACCTATACGGATTTGAAGAGCCCGGCAGCCGGCATCATCACCGCCCGCACCGTCGAGCAGGGCCAGGTCGTGACCGCCGCCCAGACCGTGTTCACCCTGGCCCTGGACGGGCCACGCGACGCCGTATTCGACGTCTACGAGCGCGCCACGACCGAGGAGCCGACGAAGGGCGAGGTCAAGGTTCGGCTGATCTCCGATCCGAAGGTGACGGCAACGGCCAGGGTGCGTGAGATCTCGCCGGCCTTCGACACGGCGACAGGCACGCTGAGGATCAAACTCGGCCTCGTCGATGCTCCGCCGCAGATGTCGCTCGGCGCCGCGATCGCCGGTACGGCGAGCTTTTCGACGCGACAGGTGATCCGCCTGCCCTGGACCGCGCTGTTTTCGACCAGGGGCGAGCCGAGCGTCTGGGTGGTCGATGCCAAGTCCGGCATGGTCGCCCAACGGCTCATCGCCATCGACCGCTATCTCACCGGCGCCATTCTGGTGCGCGATGGCCTCAAGCCCGGCGAGACGGTGGTGACGGCCGGCGGCCAATTGCTGCGACCGGGGGAAACCGTGACGGTCGTCGCCGATGCAGCACCGACAGAAGCGGGCGAGAGCGCCGATGGCGGCTTGGGCTCGGCGCAGGCGGCAACGCCGGATGCCGGAGATGGAGAGCAATCGGACCCCTTGGCTGCATCGGCAGCCGGTGCGCCGGCCGCGGCCGAAGCCGGGGCGTCGGCACAAGGCCGCACGGAGACCGTGAAATGAGCATTTTCGGCTCCCGCATCCCCTGGCTCATGGCACCGCTCGTCATCGGCCTTGCCGGCTGCAGCGACTCCGAGACCACACCGCCACCGCCGATCCGGCCGGTGCTGTCGCTCGTCGCCTCGACCACGCCGCTTCAGGCGAATGGCTACGCCGGCTCGATCGAGCCACGCTTCACCACCGATCTCGCCTTCCGCGTCCTCGGACGGCTGGTCGCCCGCGACGTCGATGTCGGCGATGAGGTGAAGGCCGGACAGCGGGTGGCGGCGATCGACCCGCTCACCCAGGAGCTCAGCGTGCGGGCCGCCCAGGGCGATCTGTCGAAGGCCCAGGCACAGCTCGAAAACGCCGCGTCCAGCGAGGCACGCAAGCGCGAACTGCTCGCCCGCAATGTCGGCACCCAGGCCGACGTCGATCAGGCCGAGCAGGCGCGTCAGGCCGCCGATGCCACGGTGACACAGGCGCGCTCGACGCTGGCCAAGGCGCGCGAACAGCTCGGTTATACCCAGATCGTGTCCGACATGGACGGGGTCGTGACCTCCGTCGCCGCCGAGATCGGCCAGCAGGTTCCCGCCGGCCAGACGGTGATGACCGTCGCCCGCGTCGACGTGCGCGAGGCGGTGGTCGATATCCCCGAAGGGGAAGCACGCCTGCTCGATGCCGGGGCGCCCTTTTCCGTGGCGCTGCAGATCGATCCGTCCGTGACCGCCAACGGCCGGATTCGCGAGATCGCGCCGGAGTTCGACGCCAGGACCGGCACGAGACGCATCAAGATCACCCTCGACAATCCTCCGGCGGCGTTCCGGGTCGGTACCACGATCACCGCGACGCCGGTCGAGACGGGCAAGGGCGCCCTGCGGCTGCCCCGATCGGCGGTGCTGGAGAAGGACGGCAAGCGTTTCGTCTGGGTGTTGACGCCGAGGGGCGATGGGGCGGAGGCATCGCCGGATGCCATGTCATCCGTCGAAGCGACGGTGTCGTTGCACCAGATCGAGGTGGCCGACCCGCAAGACGCGGTCCTCAGCGTCACGAAGGGGCTTCA
>JBBSUS010000639.1:0-2219 GCA_038234195.1 Hyphomicrobiales bacterium
AAGATCCTGTCGATCATCTTCGCCGACGAGGAGGCCGCATGAGCACGCTTGAAACCAAGGACGAACTGAAGGCAACACCCCAGGCGCGGACATCGTCCGGCCGCGTGCGGGCGTCGATCGGCTCGGGACTGTCGCGGCTGTCACGCAGCAAGTCGACGAAGCCCGGCGAGACCTACGGAGTTCCCGGTGACGGCGACACGCTGCTCCTCAGCGCGATCACCATCGGCCTGTTCCTGTTCGTCTGGTGGGCGGTAACGGCGATGGGGCTCGTCAAGCCGTTGTTCGTGCCGTCGCCTCAGGCGATCCTGCAGAAATTCCTCGACGTCGCCCAGAACGGGTTTACCGGGACCTCGCTGATCGAGCATGCCGGCATTTCGGCCGCCCGTGTGTTCGGGGCCTTCATCCTCGCCTGCCTCGTCGGAATTCCGCTTGGTCTGGCCATGGGCATGAGCCCGACTGCGCGCGGCATTTTCGACCCGATCATCGAGTTCTACCGGCCGATTCCGCCACTCGCATATCTGCCGCTGATGATCATCTGGTTCGGCATCGGCGAGACGTCGAAGGTGTTGCTGATCTTTCTGTCGGTTTTCGCCCCCGTCACCCTTGGCGCCAAGTCGGGCGTCCGCTCGGCTGCCATCGAGCAGATCCACGCGGCCTATTCCTTCGGCGCCTCGCGCTGGCAGGTGCTGCGGTACGTCATTCTGCCCTCGGCCCTGCCGGAAATTCTCACGGCGATGCGCATAGGCATCGGCTTTGGCTGGACGACCCTCGTTGCGGCCGAGATGGTCGCTGCCCAGCAAGGCATCGGGTACATGGTGCTGACGGCCTCGCAGTTCCTGCAGACCGCGACGGTCATCATGGGGATTTTCGTCATCGCCGCCATCGCCTTCGGTTTCGATCTCCTGATGCGGGCGGTGGAGCGGCGCGTGGTTCCCTGGAAGGGCAGGATGTGAGCCGGCCGCATCGGCGCCTGCCGGCCGCATGAATCGTTCGACCGGCCAGGAACGGCTCACCTGCCGCCGTGCGGGAGCGGGGCCCGCACTGGTCTTCGTCCACGGCTATCTCGGCGGCTCGGCGCAGTGGCAGGGACAGATTGATCGCTATGCGCGGTTCTTCGACGTGATCGCGCCGGATCTTCCCGGTTTCGGCGATGCCGCTCACTTGACATCGCCGGATCGGATAGAGGGCCACGCGTGCCGGTTGATCGCGCTTCTCGATGAACTCGGCGTCGATCGCTTCCGGCTCGTGGGGCATTCGATGGGCGGCATGATCGTCCAGGAGATGGCGCGGATGGCGGCGCCGCGCATCGAGCGGCTCGTCCTCTATGGGACCGGTCCGCTCGGGGTGATGCCCGATCGGTTCGAGCCGATCGCGATCTCCCGCAAGCGGGTGAGCGCGGACGGCGTTCCGGCGACGGCACGCCGGATTTCCGCAACCTGGTTTCTCGACGGGGAGAAGGCACCGGGACATGCTGCTGCGGCAGCTTTGGGAGAGCCAGTCTCGCTGCAGGCCGCGATCGCGGGGCTTGACGCCATGGAGGCCTGGGACGGGCGCGATGGGTTGAGCGGGATCGCGATCCCGACGCTCATTCTTTGGGGCGACCGCGACCGGTCATACGGATGGTCGCAGCCCGAAGCCCTCTGGCGCGGCATCGCCAACAGCCGGCTCGCCGTCGTGCCGGGCTGCGCCCACATGGTCCATGTGGAAAAGCCCGAAATTTTTGACGCAATCCTCTCCGACTTCCTTCTGGAGACGAATTCCGCCTGCGATGGGTAGGCCAGGCATGCAGGACAAAAACTCTAACGCGGGTTCAGAATGATCTTCGGTGCCGTGGTGCGACCGCTGAGGATGTCGGCGAAGGCATCGGCCCCCTCCTCGAGCGGCCGCAACTGCGGCCAGTCGAGCGCGCCGAGGCGACCCTCGAAGATCGCCGCCGCCGTGTCGAGAAAATCCTTTGGCGTATACGTATAGGTGCCCACGAAGGCGATTTCCTGGAGTGTCAGACGGCGGATGTCGAGGCCGGCTTCGGAATTTCCGAGGCCGATATGCAGAATTATGCCACCCGGTTTGACGAAACGCGACGCTGTCGAGCGGGTGGCAGCGAAGCCGACGCCGTCGATCACGACATCCGCCGTCCCCGCCTCGATCGGCATCGGTCCCTTTGGATCGAACACCGTAAACGGACCGGCCCGTTTTACCGCCGCGTGGCGCTTCTCGCT
>JBBSUS010000640.1:0-2215 GCA_038234195.1 Hyphomicrobiales bacterium
CGGCACCCGATACGGCTGAACTCCAAACCGGTTCGGAGCGGCCAGCGGCGCCGGCGATATCCCAATCCCCCGAGCCGACGGTAAAGATGTCCGCCGAAATGCCGACCGATTTCACGATCGCACCGACTGCGGCATTCTCTAAGCCTACCGGTATCGATGGATCGCCGACAGCTGTCGACCTTTCCGTGCCCGAACCGATCTCCGCGCCCAGCCCGCCGCCAGCCCCGCCCATCGCGCACAGCCTGCCGCCCGGCTCCGTAGGGGGATCGGGAAGAGGTGAAATCGGCCCCCCGGTAAACCCGACCATCCTGCGCTGAATTCTAAACCGGTGTATCTCCATCGCTGCGAAGGCCGCCGTGGAAGCACATTATTGGCCGGTTCACAAATCTGAGCATCAGTTAGTGCCGCGGTCCGAACGCCCTGCTTTGGAGGCAGTGGCGAGAACAATCAGGCGCTGGCACGCTGTTCGCGGGGCATCTCAATGCAATCGACCCGCTCCGCGCCGCCGCAGGAGCAGCGCCGCAGGAACGGGTCGATCTTTAGGCTGGCGACGTGCCAGCCGATACCTCAGACCAGGTCGTAACGGTCTGCGTTCATTACCTTGGTCCAGACCTTGACGAAGTCCTTGACGAACTTCTCCTCATGGCCGTTTTCGGCATAGACCTCGGAAATCGCGCGCAGCTGCGAGTTAGAACCGAAGATCAGATCAGTGCGCGTGGCGCGCCACAGTTCCTTGTCGCTCGCCCGGTCGGAACCGACGAACTCCTCGTCGCCGCTCTCGTCGACCACCTTCCAAGCGGTCTTCATATCGAGCAGGTTGACGAAGAAATCATTGGTCAGCTGACCGGGACGATCCGTCAGCACGCCGAGCTTGCTATTGCCCTGATTTGCACCAAGCACGCGAAGCCCGCCGACCAGCACCGTCATTTCGGGTGCCGAGAGGCCAAGCAATTGCGCCCTGTCGAGCATCAGTTCCTCGGTTTTCACGCTGTGCTTGGTCGACAGATAGTTGCGGAAACCATCGGCCTTGGGCTCGAGCGGCTCGAAGCTTTCGCCATCGGTCTGCTCATCGGACGCGTCGCCGCGGCCGCTGGTGAACGGTACATCGACGCTGAAACCGGCATCCTTCGCCGCCTTCTCGACCGCGGCCGTGCCGCCCAGCACGATCAGATCGGCCAGCGAGACCGACTTGTCGCCCTTGATTTCTTCCAGCTTGGACAAAACCTTGGACAGTTCGTCCGGATCATTGACCGCCCAGCCCTTTTGCGGGGCGAGACGAATGCGCGCGCCGTTGGCGCCGCCGCGATAATCCGATTTACGGAAGGTCGACGCCGAAGCCCAGGCCGCCTTGACCAGTTCGGCGGTGGTGAGGCCGCTACCCAGGATCGCCTTTTTCAGATCGGCGACATCGCTATCGCTGATCTGCGTTCCGGCGGGAATGGGATCCTGCCAGATCAGATCTTCTTCCGGAACCTCTGGCCCGTAATAACGGACCTTCGGCCCCATATCGCGGTGCGTCAGCTTGAACCATGCACGGGCAAACTGGTCGGCGAAATAAGCCGGATCCTCACGGAAACGCTCGCATATCTTGCGATATTCCGGATCGACCTTCATCGCCATGTCGGCGGTGGTCATCATCGTCGGCACGCGCTTGGAGGCGTCGTGCGCGGCGGGCGCCATATCGTCTTCGCTGTCGACCTTGGGCTGCCACTGCTGGGCACCCGCGGGGCTCATCACGAGCTCATAGTCATGATCGAGCAACATGTCGAAATAGTCCATGTCCCACTGGATCGGCGTGGTCGTCCATGCCCCTTCGAGGCCGGAGGTGATGGCATGTTCGCCCATCCCGCTCTCAAAGCCGCTGGTCCAGCCGAGCCCCTGGAAGGCAACGTCCGCGCCCTCCGGCTCTGCACCGATCAGGCTGGCATCGCCTGCACCGTGACACTTGCCGAACGTGTGGCCACCAGCGGTGAGCGCGGCGGTTTCCACGTCGTTCATTGCCATGCGAGCAAAGGTTTCGCGGATGTCGCGTGCCGACCCCTGCGGATCGGGATTGCCGCCGGGTCCTTCCGGATTGACGTAGATAAGGCCCATCTGGATCGCGGCCAGCGGGTTTTCCAGCGCCATTTCCTGGTCCGGCTGGATGCGGGTTTCTTCGCCTTCGACCCAGTTTTCCTCGGTGCCCCAATAGACATCGGTTTCCGGCTGGAACACG
>JBBSUS010000641.1:0-2202 GCA_038234195.1 Hyphomicrobiales bacterium
GAGCCCGCCTGGGTGAAGCGGAAGATGTTGTCGACGAAGAACAGGACGTCCTGGCCCTGATCGCGGAAATGCTCGGCGATGGTCAGGCCGGTGAGCGCCACGCGGGCACGCGCTCCGGGAGGCTCGTTCATCTGGCCATAAACCAGTGAAGCCTTCGAGCCCTCGGTCGACCCGCCATTCTCGTGCGGGTCCTTGTTGACGCCCGATTCGATCATCTCGTGGTAGAGGTCGTTGCCCTCGCGCGTGCGCTCGCCGACGCCGGCAAACACCGAATAGCCGCCATGGGCCTTCGCGACGTTATTGATCAACTCCTGGATCAGCACGGTCTTGCCGACGCCTGCGCCGCCGAACAGGCCGATCTTGCCGCCGCGCGCATAGGGCGCCAGGAGGTCGATCACCTTGATGCCGGTGACCAGAATTTGCGATTCCGGCGACTGCTCGATGTAGGACGGGGCCGGCTGATGGATCGAGCGGCGCTCGGTCGTCTTGATCTCGCCGACTTCGTCGATGGGCTCGCCGATGACATTCATGATGCGCCCGAGGGTCGCGTCGCCGACGGGAACGCGGATCGAGTCGCCGGTGTCGGTCACGGGCAGGCCGCGCACGAGACCTTCGGTGAGGTCCATCGCGATGGTGCGAACGGTGTTTTCACCCAGATGCAGGGCGACCTCGAGGACGAGGCGGTTGCCGTTGTTGTCGCACTCGAGTGCATTCAGGATCGGCGGCAGGTTGCCGTCGAACTCGACGTCGACGACGGCGCCGATAACCTGGGCGACCCGGCCGGTCGCGCCCTTCTTGATGTCCTTGTCAGCCATGAAGGCCTCCTCTCAAAAGTCCTAGAGCGCCTCGGCGCCCGAAATGATTTCGACCAGCTCGGTGGTGATCTGCGCCTGACGCTGCCGATTGTAGGAGACCGACAGCTTGTCGATCATATCGCCGGCATTGCGGGTCGCGTTGTCCATCGCGGACATCCGCGCGCCCTGCTCGGAAGCGGCATTCTCCAGAAGCGCGTGCAGCACCTGGACCTTGATATTGCGCGGGATCAAGGCCTCGAGGATCTCGACCGGCTCCGGCTCATATTCGTAGATCGCGCTGTCGCCAGCGCCACCGGCTTCCTTTTCACCGTCAGTCACGACATCGGCCGGGATCACCTGCTGGCGCGTCGGGATCTGGGTAACGATGTTCTGGAACTCCGAATAGAACAGCGAGCAGACGTCGAATTCGCCCTTTTCGAAGAGATCGATGATTGTCTGGCCGATCTTTTCGGCGTCGGCGAAGCCGACCTTCTTGACCTCGCGCAGATCGGTGCGCTCGACGACCTTTTTGGAAAGGTCGCGACGCATCACGTCCCAGCCCTTCTTGCCGACGACGAAGAACTTCACCGTCTTGCCCTCGCCCTCCAGCTTGCGCATGTGGGCACGCGCCAGCTTGACGATCGAGGAATTGAAGCCGCCGCAGAGACCACGATCGGCGGTGAAGACGACGAGCAGATGCACGTCGTCCTTGCCTGTCCCGACCATCATCGGTGGCCCGTCACCATCCATCGCATCGGAGATGTTGGCGAGCACGGCAGCCATGCGGTCGGCGTAGGGGCGCGCGGCTTGCGCGGCCTCTTCGGCTCGGCGCAGCTTTGCGGCTGCGACCATCTGCATGGCCTTGGTGATTTTCTGCGTGGATTTGACCGAAGCGATCCGGTTCCGCAGATCTTTCAGAGATGCCATGGCGCGGCTTCGTCTCCTGAAGTTCTCTTGGCTCCACCTTTTGATAGGGCGGGGCGTTGAAGCGCTGGGCGTATGTTACGCGAAGGTCTTGGCGAAACTGTCGATCGCCGACTTGAGCCTGCCGCGCAGATCATCGGAGAGGGCCTTGTCCTTGGCGATCTGGTCGAGCACGTCCTTGTGCTCGGTCCGCATCGCAGAAAGAAGACCCTCCTCGAAGTCGCCAACCTGATCGACCTTCAGCTTGTCGAGATAACCCTGCGTGCCGGCGAAGATCACCGCGACCTGCTCTTCGGTCTTCAGCGGCGAGAACTGCGGCTGTTTGAGAAGTTCGGTCAGGCGCGCGCCGCGATTGAGAAGGCGCTGGGTCGATGCGTCAAGGTCGGAGCCGAACTGCGCGAAGGCGGCCATCTCACGATACTGGGCGAGCTCGCCCTTGATGGAGCCGGCGACCTGCTTCATCGCTTTGATCTGCGCCGACGAA
>JBBSUS010000642.1:0-2199 GCA_038234195.1 Hyphomicrobiales bacterium
AGCACCAGATGCACGATGTTGTCGGTGAAATCGTGCTCGCCATAGGTGATGTAGATCTTCTGGCCGAAGATCCGGCAAGTGCCGTCGCCGGCCCGTTCGGCCTTGGTCTTCAAAGCTGAAAGGTCCGAACCGGCCTGGGGTTCGGTGAGGTTCATCGTGCCCATCCACTCGCCGGAGACGAGCTTTGCCAGATAGGTCGCCTTCAGAGCATCGGAGCCGTGGGTCTCCAGCGCCTCGACGGCGCCGACGGTCAGGCAGGGGCCGATGGCGAAACCCATTGAGGCCGCGTTCCACATCTCGAAGGTTGCCGCCGACAGCGATGACGGCAGGCCCTGGCCGCCGAACGCTTCCGGACCGGTGAGCGCGTTCCAGCCCCCGGCCGTCCAGTCGGCATAAAGCTGCTTCCAGCCGGTGGGCGTCGTCACGACGCCGTCCTTGACCGAGGTGCCTTCCCGGTCGCCGGTCTTGCTGGCCGGTGCCACGACTTCGCTGGCGAAGCGACCGGCCTCTTCGAGCACGGCGTCGAGAAGGTCTGGCGTCAGGTCGCCGAGCAGGCCTTTTTCCATAGCCGGCCCAAGACCCGCCACTTCCTTCAGCGCGAACGCGATGTCGCCGACAGGCGCCTTGTACATGGAGTTCCTCCCTCTGGGACAGCGATCTGTGGCCGCGGGCGCCGCGTCCTCATTTGATCAACCGGCGCAACTTTTACGTAATCGTCAATTGGACGCAAGGAACCGAAGCACCGCTGCGGCCATTTTGCAATCGCGGTCCCACTCGGCGACCGGATGACATCTTGGGTTCATCGATATCGGTTTTTCCCCTCCATCGGAACCGTCCGTGAACCGGACTTGGTGTTTCGATCCCTTGGGCGTTGGAGTGATGTGATGCGGTTCGTGCGATTTGGCGAACGGGGGCGGGAAAAGACCGGACTTCACCGGGACGACGGTCGAATTTACGACCTGTCAGAGCACCTCGGGGCCCTGGAGGGTCGGACGCTCTCACCGGATCTTCTTAGCGCCGTGGCGCAACTCGATCTCGACGGTCTGCCGCTGGCGCCAGAGGGCGTGCGTCTGTGCAAGCCGGTGCAGCGTATCGGCAAGATCGTCGGCGTCGGCCCCAATTACGAGGACGCAGCCAATCTCGCCGGGTTCAAGCTCAACCCCGAGCCGACGCTGTTCCTCAAGGCCGCGACGGCCGCCTGCGGCCCGGATGATCCGATCGAAATTCCGCGAATGGCGACCCGCGTCGATTGGGGCGTGGAACTGGCCGTGGTCATCGGCAGCGTCGCGAAATACGTGTCGATCGAAGAGGCCATGGCCCATGTTGCCGGATTCACGCTGGCCAACGATGTCACCGAACGCAGCTTCCAGTTGCAACGCAGCGGGCAATGGTCGAAGGGCAAATCCCACGACAGCTTCGCGCCACTCGGTCCCTGGCTGGTGACGCCCGACGAATTGCCGGATTACGACCGGATGGATTTGTGGCTCGACGTCAATGGCCAGCGCCAGCAGCAGGCGAATACATCGGCGATGGTGTTCAAAGTGCCGTACCTCATTTCCTATATCTCCCGCTTCATGCGGCTTGAGCCGGGCGATGTGATCCTGACGGGTTCGCCCGCTGGTGTCGGTCTGTCCTACGATCCGCCGCGGTTTTTGAAGGCCGGCGACAGGATCACGGTTGGCGGGACGAGGCTGGGGACGCAGGAGACAGTGTGCGTGGGGAGTTGAGGGCCGGCGGTTTCGATCGGTCGATCAATCTGGAAACGATATGTCCCGGTAATCTTGCGCTCCGTTCAGAACGCGGACAATTTCGATTGTCTTTGCTCGAACCTTATAAAAAATCAGGTAGTTGCGAAAAGGGCGGCGGCGAATGTCGGCATGCGCTCGACGTTGGATCAGTTGAAACCTCTTCGGCATTTCCCCCAACTGCTCGCAGCACTCGATAATTTCCCTGACGAAACTCACCGCGCGCCGTGGATTGTCGGCGGCGATGAACTCGCCGATGGCGGCGAGATCCGCCCTCGCTCGTTCGGATACGACAACGATCAAAGCCCGCGATCTTCAGCCATTTTCTCGTATTTCGCGATGAGTTCTGCGGCGACATCCGACAGGAGATGCACACGGCCGGCCTCGATATCGGCCAAGCCTTCCGTCAAGGCGGCATCCAGCGCAGCGGCATACTTTTCGCGCTCTTCGATCA
>JBBSUS010000643.1:0-2196 GCA_038234195.1 Hyphomicrobiales bacterium
GGAAACACGTCTCGCATTTCGGCCTGCGCGAGACGCACACCGCCTTGCCGAACTGGATCAGCCAGAAATGGCCGTCGCGGCGCGCCCACTCCGGAGCGCGGTCTTCCAATTGTCTGGCCGTCTCATCAGCGCTCCTGGCATCCGTCAGGCCGATGCGGTTGCAGACGCGGTGAACATGGGTGTCGACGGCGATGACATCGGCGTCGAAGGTGAAGCTCATGACAATGTCGGCGCATTTGCGCCCGATGCCGGGCAGGCTCATCAAACCCTCTCGGGTTTGCGGCACCACCCGATCGTGCTCGTCGATCAATGCTCGACAGAGCTTCCTGAGGTTCTTCGTCTTCATGTTGTAGAGGCCGCACGGCTTGATCGCCGCGGCGATGGCCTCCTCGTCGAGGGCCAGCATCGCATCGGGCGTTCTGGCCAGCTTGAACAGCGCCGTGGTCGCCGCCGCCGTGTTGGTGTCGCGGCTTTGCGCCGAGAGCAGGCACGAGACGCAGGAGCGGAAGGGATCGGGCTGATCCTTCGGCCCCTTGGCAGTTTTCGTGCGGCCGGGCATGTGCGCCTTCAGTCGCCTGAAGGCCTCCTCGGCCTCGTCCGCATCGAGCGTTTCACCGGCTCCAGCTTTGCTGCCGGCTCTTGCCATCAATCCCGCGCCAGAAGTCCGGTCTCCCAGCCGAGCATCGCCCGCTTGCGAGTCAGACCCCAGTGATAACCGGTGAGCGCGCCGGACTTGCCGACGACACGGTGGCAGGGGACGACGAAGGAGATCGGGTTGCGTCCGACCGCCGCGCCCACGGCGCGCGCCGCCTTCGGCGCACCGATCGTCTCGGCGACATTCGAATAGGTCGTCGCCTCGCCGACGGGAATGGCCAACAGTGCCTCCCAGACCCGGATTTCGAAGTCTGTGCCGATGAGAACGACCCTCAAGGGTCGATCTCTACGCCACTCTGCCGGCTCGAAGGCCCGGTGCGCGAGGCCCGCCGTCGCGGCCGGATCGGGACGAAACGTCGCCTTCGGCCAGCGGCGCTGCATGTCGTCGAGTGCCGCGGCCTCGCCGCCTTCGCTGTCGTCTGCGAAGCCGATACCGGCCAGGCCCCGCTCGGTGGCGACGACCAGCGTCCTGCCGAAGGCGGTGACGTGGAAACCGTAGGCGAGATCGATACCCTCGCCCTTGGCCTTGTAGGCACCGGGCGACACCGCCTCGTGCTTGACGAAGAGGTCGTGCAGACGCGAGGGACCCGACAGGCCCACCTCATAGGCCGCATCGAGCAGCGTGGCCCCTTCGCCGAGCAGGCGGCGCGCATGATCGATGGTGACGGCCTGGAGAAACGCCTTCGGCGTCAGCCCCGACCAGCGCCTGAAGACGGACGACAGCGCCTCTTCGGGCATGTCCAGCGCATCACCGATCGCGGCGAGGCTGGGCTGCCATTGGTATTGGGTCGAGATGAACTCGATCGCCCTGCGAACGATCTCATAATCGCAGGCAGCCTCGTCACTCACCGACATCGCAGCGGCGCCCTGCGTCGCGGGGCAATCGCCGGGGGCTGGGATCGAGGATGCGGAAACAGATGATGCATGGGACAACATGGGGCTTCTCCTTGCTGCGCCAACCAAAGCAGAGTCCCGCGGCGCGGACCACCCGATTTTCGAGGCGATGGTTCGTCTTCGACCCTATCGCGGTAATCGAGCCTTCATGTGCTGGACCTGACGCGCCGACAGCGCCACCGCTTCGTTGCCGCTAACGCCCCTTGGCCGTCAACAGCGCCCGGTTGAACGCCCTGGCAAAGCTTTCGCGGTCATCGGGATTGAGGAAGCCGCCGATTTCGGTGGCCGCGTTGCGGGAGACGACGCTCATCCGCATGATGCCGTACTCCTCGTGGCGCTTGATCTTGAACTGGGCCCAGAACGGATTGTGGTGGGCTTCGCGAACGACGCCCTTCGGCGAGATCTTGCGGATCGACAGATCCGTGCGCGAGACCGTGACCTCCTCGCGGGCCTTGGCCGCGCGGTAGCTGGCCCGAAAGGCAATCCAGAGCAGCAAGACGTCGAGACCGAAGAATCCGAAAACCGGCCAGGCGCCATGAACGACGAAGCCGATCCCGGTGACGAGGCTGACGAGGCCGAAGAAGATCATCATCGTGTTGAAGCCACGCCGGCCGAGGGAACGGTAGGGCGTCAGGAGAGCCTCGAAGA
>JBBSUS010000644.1:0-2191 GCA_038234195.1 Hyphomicrobiales bacterium
CGAGGCGCTGGCCGAACAGTTGCGGGCTTGGGCGATGAACACGGCGATCACCACCGGCAATGTCGCAAAAGGGTGTGCCGGGGCCGACGGAATTGTCAATTGCACGCCGGTGGGCATGGTCGGTCATGCGGGAACCCCGATACCGCGAGCACTTCTTTGCGGTGCTCGCTGGGTCTATACGCCGCGCGAAACGCAGTTCCTGAGAGACGCTGCGGCGCAGGGCCTTGCGGCGATCAGCGGCGTGGAACTGTTCTTTTATCAGGGGCTTCACGCCTTTTCCTTCTTCCACAGGCAGGATATCGAGGAGGGCCGCCTGCGCCACGCGATGATGTCCGAAGCGGTGTGAAGACCTCGGTCGCCAATGGATTTCCTACAATCGGCCGGAAAAGCCGGCAGCGATCGCCGGCGCCAGCTTGGACAGCATCGGGATCGTCGAGGCGGATTTTACCGTCGAACGGGCACTTCCGCGCCGCCGCCCGGAAGCGTCGGATCGGGCACCAAGGGGTGTCGCGGCATGGCGCGCGATCGGATACCGCATCGAAGAGGGAGAAACGATGAGCCATAGCGAACGCTACATCCAAGGCATGGCGACGAGGCGCAGCGTCCTGGGCGACGCCCATGTCGACCGGGCCGAAGCCAACAAGACGGCGTTCGACGCGCCCTTCCAGGACATGATCACCGAGAGCGCGTGGGGGCATGTCTGGTCGTCCGACGGTCTGACGAAGCGTGAGCGCTCGCTGATCACCCTTGCGCTTCTCGCCGCGCTCGGCCAGTGGGACGAGGTGGCCATGCATGTGCGGGCGACGCAGAACACCGGTGCTTCGCCCGACGATATTCGCGAGGCGCTGATGCATGTGGCGATCTATGCCGGCGTTCCCGCGGCCAACCACGCGTTCAAGATCGTCAAGGCGACCCTCGTCGAGATGAACGGACCGAAAGACGGAGACGCAGCATGAGCGAGAAGGACAAGCCGGAGACCGGGACGTTCTTTGCCCGCGATACGACCTGGCATCCGCCGGCCTACACGCCGGGCTACAAGACCTCGGTCGTGCGCTCGCCGCGCTTTGCGAAGATTTCCTTCGCCAACACCCTGTCGGAGACCACCGGGCCGGTCTTCGGCCACGACATCATCGGCCCGCTCGACAACGACCTCATCCACAATTTCGCCAAGGACGGACAAAGCGCCATCGGCCAGCGCATCGTCGTCCACGGCCGGGTGCTCGACGAGCGGGGGCGCGGCGTTCCCGGCGTGCTCCTGGAATTCTGGCAGGCCAATGCCGGCGGACGCTACCGCCACAGGAAAGAGCGTTATCTGGCGCCGCTCGACCCGAACTTCGGCGGCTGCGGGCGCACGATCACCGATAGCGAAGGCGGCTACCGGTTCCGCACCGTCAAGCCTGGCGCGTATCCGTGGCCAAACGGCGTCAACGACTGGCGTCCGGCGCATATCCACTTCTCGATCTTTGGCCAGGGCTTCGCCCAGCGACTGATCACCCAGATGTATTTCGAGGGCGACCCGCTGATCTGGCTTTGCCCGATCGTGCGCACGATTCCCGACAAGGCGGCGATCGAGCAGTTGATCGCCCCGCTGGACATGGCCAACACGGTGCCGATGGACGCGCGCGCCTACAAGTTCGACGTCGTCCTGCGCGGCCGCCGCTCGACCCTGTTCGAAAACCGGCTGGAGGGGAATTGATGGGTGGCATAGTATCAAGAGCCTGCCAGAAAGGAGCGCTGCCATGATGATGCTGACACTGGGACCCGAAACCGAACGGAACCTCGACGCTCTCGCCGCGAAAGCCGGTCGAACGCGCGATGACTATATTCGTGAACTCATTCTGGACCATCTAGAGGACATCGAGGACCTTGAGGCGGTCCGAGACTACGAGGAGCGCAAACGGAACGGCACCTTGAAGACTTACTCATCCGAAGAGGTAAGGCGCGAACTTGGCCTGGACGATTGAGTATCAGGAGGGTGCCAAGCGAGATCTGAAAAAGCTCGATCGGGTGATTGCACGACGTATCGCCGACTTTCTCGACTTTCGTCTTGCGCCCGCTGAAAATCCCCGAACTCTCGGTCGACCCCTTTGTGGGTGAGTTGAGCGGGCTGTGGCGTTATCGGGTCGGCAGCTATCGGATCGTCTGCGACATCGACGATCGCACCATCGCCATCACTGCCATCAAGATCGCA
>JBBSUS010000645.1:0-2185 GCA_038234195.1 Hyphomicrobiales bacterium
AAGCTGACGCTGCGCTGGGGCCTGTTCTTCGTGTTCCTGGCGATCCTCAACGAGGTGGTCTGGCGCAATGTCTCGACGGATGCCTGGGTGGCCTTCAAGGTCTGGGGCACCATGCCGATTACGATCGTGTTCATGCTGTTGCAGTTTCCGCTGATCAAGCGTCACGCGATCGAGCCATTCGGCAAGGACGCCAAGGTCCGGCCGGAGCCCGGCGAATAAAGCGCCGAGCCCCAGGCGCGCCGTTCAGAATTCGCCCGTCTTCAGGGGCCGCGCGTCCGGCATCATGTCACCGGTCGCGCCTTCCGGATTACCGAAGGGCACAGGCGGCGCGCCGTTCTCGGCCTCGGCGTCGTGGTTCAGCGCCCAGTGCACCGACGGGAAGGCGAGATTGTCCCAGGGAATCTTGTCCCATTCGAACAGCTCCACCGCCTCGCTCTCGATGCCGGCGGAAATGGCAGGACCCGTGTCGGGTGCGCTGAGCGTCGCGCGATAGATCAACTGCACCTGGCTGATGCGCGGTACGGCATAGACGGCAAGCAGCCGCGAGATGGCGATCGTCGCGGTCGCCTCCTCGCGCGCCTCGCGCATGGCGCCCTGATCGGGGGTCTCGTTCAGTTCCAGATAGCCGGCGGGAATCGTCCAGAAGCCGCGGCGCGGCTCGATCGCGCGCTTGCACAGAAGGATCAGGCCGTCATGGCGGACCACCGAGCCGACAACGATCTTCGGGTTCTCGTAGGCGACGAAACCGCAGATGTCGCAAATCTTGCGGGGCATCTCGTCGCCGTCGGGCGTGCGAATGGAAAAGGCGGGCTGTGTCATCGCCCTAAAGATGGTCCTCGACGTTCATTCGACCATGCAGAACGCGAATGACGGTAAGGACGTCATCGGTCACGCGATAGAATACCACGTGGGCAGCGATCCGATGCCGCAGGAGTTCCGGCTTCAACGGATGAAATCCTCGCCCGAACCGGCGCCCCATGGCGAGATCGAAAATCACAATCTCGATTCGACCCAGATAGGTTTGGGTCTGGCGAAGGCCGAACTGCTCGAGACTATGAAAACCGATGCGACGTAAATCCGCCTGAGCTGCGGGCCTGTAGACGAGACGTCTCACCGACTTGCTTCAGCCTCCAACTCCGCAAATAGATCGTCGAAATCGAACGGAACGGCCTCGCCACTGTTTTCGCCGACTTCGATCGCTTTGCACAAGCGGTCAAATTTCTTTTCACGTTCTTCCAGAAGCCGAAGTGCAGCCTGAACGACATCAACCTCGCTGCCGAATCGGCCATTACGGGCCTTCTCTTCGATCAGGTGGCCGAAGTGCTCCGTAAAGGTCAGTGATTTTTGAACACCCATAAACCGCTTACCTCCGGTTAATGTGAAAAGATGACCCACGTCGCGAATGCAGTCGCTCGACCAAGTGGACGCCCATCAACTCGTCGGCGCTTTTGCCTTCGGCTCGCGCGCCATGGCCTTTTTCAGCGCTGGCATCAGGCCGGTCTCGATCGATTGCTGCGTGAACGGTCCGGTCTGCTTGTAGACGATCTCGCCGTCGGGGGCGACGAGGAAGGTTTCGGGCACGCCGTAGACACCCCAGTCGATCGTCGTCGCGCCCTGCGGGTCGACGCCGATGGCCGCATAGGGATTGCCAAGGGCGGCGAGGAATTTGCGGGCGTTTTCCGGCTTGTCCTTGTAGTTGATGGCGACGAGTTTGAAGCGTGGATCGCGGCCGAGCTGCATCAGCAGCGGGTGCTCCTCGCGGCAGGGCGCGCACCAGGACGCGAAGACGTTGACCAGAGTCGGTCGGCCGTCGCCGAAGCCCGTCAGATCGAGACCCGGTGTCGCTTCGCCTGTCGCGGTCTTGATGCCTTCCAGCGGCGGCAGCATGGTTTCGGGTGCCGTCTTGCCGATCAGCACCGATGGGATCTTTGAGGGGTCGTGCCCGGCGACGAGCTGAGTCAGGAACACCGCCGCGAGCCCCCCGAACAGCAACAGCGGCAGGGCCACCAGCCAGTTGCGCCGGGCCTTGATCTTCTGCGAGGGCCCGGCGCCGAGCGCCGGACGGCCGGCCAGGCCTTCCTCGCCGGTCGGCGCGGTCGGCAACACAGCGCCTGGCGCATCGTCCGTCGAATGTTCGTTCATCGTGTTACTCCGACGGATTCGGCCTTGGACGGCGCAGCGGATG
>JBBSUS010000646.1:0-2184 GCA_038234195.1 Hyphomicrobiales bacterium
ATCTCGATCGCACGCTGGAGCTCTTCGGGCCGGAGCGGCTGATGTTCGGGTCCGACTGGCCGGTCTCGACGCTCGCCGCCTCTTACGGTGAGGTCCACCAAGTGATTGCCAAATGGGCCATATGCCTGTCCGATAGCGAACGGGCCGCGATTTTCGGCGGCAATGCTCGCCGATTCTACGGTCTTTAAAGCGCATCGCGACGTCGTCGATCGGGCGCCGTGCGCGATCGCACTCGGTTGAATGCCGGCGCCCGACCGAAACCACACCAATCAGGAAAACCATCGCATGAAGCATTACAGGATCGCAGCCATTCCGGCCGACGGCATTGGGCCGGAGGTCATCGCGGCAGGGCTGCAGGCGCTGGAAACGCTCGAGCGGCGCGACGGCGGCTTCAAGTTCGACGTCACCTCGTTCGACTGGGGCTCGGACTATTACAGGAAGCACGGCGCAATGATGCCGGCTGACGGGATTGACCAGCTGAGGCCCTTCGATGCGATCTTCTTCGGTGCGGTCGGCGCGCCGGACGTGCCCGATCACATCACCCTCTGGGGCCTTCGCCTGCCGATCTGCCAGGGCTTCGACCAGTACGCCAATGTGCGGCCCACGAAGATCCTGCCGGGCATCACCTCGCCGCTCGCGGGTGTCGGCCCGGGCGATCTCGACTGGGTCATCGTGCGCGAGAATTCCGAAGGCGAGTATTCGGGCCATGGCGGCCGGGCGCATCGGGGTCTGCCGGAGGAGGTCGGCACCGAGGTCGCGATCTTCACTCGCGTCGGCGTCACCCGCATCATGCGCTACGCTTTCCGGCTCGCGCAGTCGCGGCCACGCAAGTTCCTGACCGTCGTTACGAAGTCGAACGCCCAGCGCCACGGCATGGTGATGTGGGACGAGATCGCGGCGGAGGTCGCCGAGGAATTTCCCGACGTCGCCTGGGACAAGATGCTCGTCGACGCGATGACCGTCCGCATGACGCTGAACCCGAAGAGCCTCGATACGATCGTCGCGACCAATCTTCACGCCGACATCCTCTCCGATCTCGCCGGCGCGTTGGCCGGAAGTCTCGGGGTTGCGCCTACCGCCAACATCGACCCGGAGCGCCGCTTTCCCTCGATGTTCGAGCCGATCCACGGCTCGGCCTTCGATATCACCGGCAAGGGCATCGCCAATCCCGTTGCGACCTTCTGGACCGCCGCGCAGATGCTCGATCATCTCGGAGAAAACGCCGCCGCGCTCCGCCTGATGCAGGCTGTCGAGATGGTGACGGGCGACGGAGTGAGAACGCCTGATGTCGGCGGCACCGCGACCACCCAGGAGGTGACCGATGCGGTCTGCGAAGCAATCCGTTCATCCAACATGTGAATGGAAACGTCGCGTCGAAACCTGCGGTGCCGCTAAAACCGGTCGGTCGGCGCGATAGCCGAAACCGGGCTGGCTTACATTCAGTTCAGGGCGATTTGCGCCGAACGGGCAAGTGTCTTGCCGTTCGGATCGGTGAAAACGAAAATCGCCTTCGAACCGGAAGAGAGCCAGTCGGGGAGGGCAATCTGGGTCTTGATATGTCCCTTCTCAGAGGCAGTGGCTTGAGCGACGACCTCGTAGGCATGCCCGGGAGTACCAACCCCAATCTCAAGCCTGCCATTTTGCGGCAGATTGTCGGCCGACAGCGTTACCTCTCCGTTGGCGTCCGGGTTTTGCGGAGAAACCGACACCGGCCCCGCGGTGTCGCCGTTTGTGAGTCCGATTCCCTGGCCGAATTCGTCCAACCTCGCTTTCACGTCCGGATTGCGATTCATGAACCCCGTCACTGACGATTTGAGGGACGACGCCACGCCTTCAACCCCTTTTTTCGCGCCCTGGGCCACATCCTGAGCAGTTGAACCAATCGTTTCCTGGGCGTGCTGAATGGGATCGAGATGGAGCATCTCACCGACCCTCAGGTCCTGCGAGCCATCGAGCCCAGGATTGGCGAGAAGGATCGTGCGCTCTGAAACACCGCAACGTTCGGCGATCTGGCTCAGATTATCCGAGCGTTTGACGGTGACCTGATCGCCACACGACCCTGTCGCGGCGTTGGCAGAGCCGGCGATGAGCAGAGTTGCAACGGCAATTGCGAGTGTTTCACGGATCATGGCGGCCTCTTGAAGTCAGGTTCCCAGATGCGGGACGACAGACAGTCGGAACGGC
>JBBSUS010000647.1:0-2176 GCA_038234195.1 Hyphomicrobiales bacterium
CCGGCCTATGCGGCGGCGGCTGCCGCGCTCGGCAAGGAACTGACTGTGCCTGAGATCTGCCAGACGGTGATCCTCACCCGCACAGCGATGAAGTCCTCGAAGATGCCCGAGGGCGAGGAACTTTCGACGCTGGGCAAGAGCGGCGCGACGCTGGCGATTCATCTCTCGGTGCGCAACATCGCGCATATCCAGCGCGAACTCTTGCCGCTGCCGGCCTATGGCGCGGATTGTCCGGCGATCGTCGCCTACCGTGTGGGCTGGCCGGACGAGGCCTTCATCCACGGCACGCTCGGGGACATCCACCGCAAGGTGCGCGAGGCGAAGCTGACGCGCACGGCGCTGATCTTCGTCGGGCGGGCGCTGGGCGAGACTGATTTCATCGATTCCAAGCTCTATGACAGCGACCATGTGCATGTGCTCAGACCGAAGCGCAAGACGGCCTAGTGGGCCTGCAACGCGATCAGCCACGCGATGACAGCTTCGACGTCCTTCACCACCGGTTCGGGTGGCGCGGGCAGCCGGTCGATCAGGATCACCGGCAGGCCGAGCGTGCGGGCGGCTGCGATCTTGGCATATGAAGCCGCGCCCCCGGAATTGCGGCAGACGAGATGGCTGATGCCGCGGGCCTTGAACAACTTGGCCTCTTCGTTCGGGTCCGCGGCGGGTTTTGCGAGGACGAGATCGGCGGCGAAGGGCAAGGGTGGCTCCGGCGGGTCGATCATCCGCACCACGGCCCTGAGATCCGTCCGCAACAGGAAGGGCGCAATGTGTTGGCGGCCGAGTGCGAGGAACGGTCGCGCGCCGTGTGGAAGCGCGTCGCGCGCGGCGGCGAGGCCGTCAACCCGAAACCAGCGATCGTCCTTTACGGGCTCCCAAGCCGGGCGGATGAGCGCGATGCGCGGAATGCGCGAGATGCGGCTTGCCTCGGCTGCGTTGCGCGAGATGCCAGCGGCAAAGGGGTGCGTCGCGTCGACGAGGACGACGATGTTCGCCTCGATACAGAATGTCGCGAGCCCTGCTGCGCCTCCGAAGCCGCCGATGCGGACGGTGCAGTCGCTTGGCAGCATGGGCGCCGTGGTTCGTCCGGCGAGCGAGAGAATGACGTTCCGCCGAGCCTTCAGCGCAGCGAGCCGCCCCACCAGCGCGTTGGCCTCTGCTGTTCCGCCGAGGACAAGGATCGTCTCGCTCGCCGAGAGGGGGTCACCGCGCGCGCGCAAGGATACCGCCGCTCCGGTCCACGACGATAATCTCGACGTCGATCGCCGCGCCCCGCAGGACGGCGAGGGCCGCGCTCTGCGCTTTTTGTGCGACGGCGCCTGCGAGTTCGATTCCATGGGCCGTGCAAAGATCGAGGACCGCCTTTGCCGTGTTCGCCAAAAGGATCGTTTCGCGCAACGTCTCGGCCTTGCCAGGGGCCAGGTCATCAACCAGATCGGCGAGGAACATCATTTCCACCTGGCTGCGACCGGAATGGAGATCCATCGCTCCCTGGGCGAGCTTGGTCAGCTTCGCGAATCCGCCGGCGATGGTCAGCCGTTCGATCGGGTGGGCGCGCAGATGTTTGAGCAGGCCTCCGGCAAAATCGCCCATGTCGAGATAGGATATCTCCGGCAATTCCGGATAAAGGTTTCGCGCGGCGTCTTCGCTTGCCGAGCCGGTCGCGCCGACGACATGGGTGAGCCCAGCCGCCCGTGCGACGTCGATGCCGCGATGTATCGAGTGAATCCAGGCCGAGCAGGAGAAGGGATGAACGATCCCCGTCGTGCCCAGGATCGAAAGGCCGCCGAGAATGCCGAGCCGCGGATTCCAGGTCTTTTGCGCCAGCGCTTCGCCGTCGGTGACCGAAATCTCGATCAGGATATCAGCCGGGCGGCCATGTTCGCGGCACAGCGCCTCGACGACGTCGCGCATCATTCGGCGCGGCACAGGATTGATCGCCGGCTCACCGGGCGGCAGCGGCAGCCCCTCGAGGGTCACCGTGCCGACGCCAGGGCCGGCGTTGAAAACCACGCCTTTGCCGGCTTTGCAGAACGACACCGTCGCGATGATCTCGGCGAGGTGCGTGACGTCCGGGTCGTCGCCGGCGTCCTTGACGACGACCGCCTCGGCGCTGTCCGGGTGCACGTCGCAGCGCTCGACGGCGAACGGCACCACCCGGCCCTCCGGCAGCCGCACC
>JBBSUS010000648.1:0-2164 GCA_038234195.1 Hyphomicrobiales bacterium
CATCTTCGGCTTCCTCGCCCTCATGACCTGTCGCTCATTGGGCCTTCTGCCGACGGTCGCGCTCGCGCCCATCAATCACGTCGCAACGTTCCTGACCGTGATTTCAATGGCGGCACTGGGGCTCGGCGTCGATATCCGCACGGTTGCAAAGGCCGGTGGACGCGTGACTGCCGCGGTCGTCTTCTCACTCATCGGATTGGGCGGAACCAGCTTCGTGCTGATCGAAGCCCTTCATCTCGCATGATCGACGATGCGTCTCTTCGCGCCAGATCGCAGGAACGGCAGGGGGTGCCGCGCCTTGAGCCAAGATGCGCCGACGCACCGGGCTTGTCGTTCGTGAACTGCCGCGCATCGCGGTCGGATCGCAAAACCCGCAAAGCCATGCCTTGATTTGCACGGTCTGTCAGCGATCACAGGTGGTTAGGAGAAGAGTGGTGGAGCCAAGCGGGATCGAACCGCTGACCTCTACAATGCCATTGTAGCGCTCTCCCAGCTGAGCTATGGCCCCATTTCCCGGTTGCCCGGGCCCACGGTTTCCCGAAGGTTGTTCGAGGGCCGTTGGGCCGACCCCGTCGTGTGGGCGGGTCTTAAAAGAGACGCCCCTCAAGATCAAGCGATTTTCCGCACGTCGGCTGCGAAGTTCGCCGCTGGCCGGTTCGCCGCCACGGAACGGGTGCGTTACCATCCCGTAGCGGCGCGCGCCTTGGCGCGTGTCTCAGTCGTCGTCGTCCTCGCGGCCACCGCCGATGATGTCGGAAACGTCGTCGTCCTCGTCCTCGTCGTCGGCGAGAAAGGTATCGTCGTCCGCTTCGTCTTCGGTCTCGTCCTCGTCGTCGGTCAGGTCGACGTCCGGGCTGTCGGCCTTGGCCTTGGAGCCCTTCTTGGTGTCGGTCTCCTCCTCTTCGACCTCTTTCAGGGACACCGTGTCTTCGGTCTCGTCGACCTCGACGGTCTCCTCCTCGTCCTCCACCTCATCCTCCTGCTCCTCGGCGGGCGCGCGGACGGGCTTGGCCCTCTCCTTGGCCCTCGCGCTCGAGCGGGTCGTCTCGACGACCTCGAAGAAGGACAGCGGATAGGACTTGCCGGTGTAGGGCGAAACGACCGGGTCCTTGCCCAGATCGTAGAATTTCTTGCCGGTCTCTGGATCGGTGCGTTTGGTGCCGAGTTCGGAATTGGCCATGTCTGCCTCGTGGTGATCGGATGCGGAATGCAATTTCAAGATGCGGGGTCAGGCGGAACGATGCGCAGGACGCGCCCCGCCGGGTGCCCTTCTTCGATGGCCCTGTGCGGGCTCGCCGGACCGGACCGTGGCGCGCCGCGATGCGCAAGGTCCGTCCCCTTTGCGAAAAGCCCCAACCGAAAGGGCTGTGGACCGCGGCGAATCGCCCGTTCCGGACGGCATTTTTCGCCCCGGACCGGGCCCGCGCCGGTTCGATGAAAATCGGTTGGTCCCTTACGGCGTCCTCCCACCCTTGTCAAAGCCCGTTGCCGACGACAAAAAGGGCCTGCCTGCCCGATCCGACACGGTCGCGCGCAATCTGACATCATAGCATGCGATGCGAGTGAGCAGGAAAGTGCTGAACAAGGCGATGTCGTGGTCCCGGCGCAAGGTGATCGCGGCGCGCCTTAAAACCGGCTATCGGCAAGCGGAAGCGGCCATCGGCCGGCCGCGATAAGGGTCCGTCTCGTCGGACCGGAAGGACGCAAGAATGACCGAGACGGCCAAGCCGGCCTCCCCAGTGTCTGCCGATGGCGCAGCCCCGCGAGCTCCCCATGGTGCGCCCCCCGTTGCAACTTCGGGCGTCACGCCGGGTGCACGCCCCGTCAGCGCGCGAAAAGCCGGTGCGCTCACCGGACGCACCGGCCTGCCCGGCGACAAGTCGATCTCCCACCGCGCCTTTCTGTTCGGTGGGCTGGCCGCAGGCACCACCCGCATCACCGGCCTTCTGGAGGGCGAGGATGTCATCGCCACCGGCCACGCCATGCGGGCGATGGGTGCGCGCATCGAAAAGCGGGGCGAGACATGGATCGTCGACGGCGTCGGCAATGGCTGTCTTCTGGAGCCGGAGGGCGTTCTGGACTTCGGCAATGCCGGCACCGGCGCACGGCTGACCATGGGCCTCGTCGGCACCTATGATTTCGGCGCGACCTTCGTCGGCGATGC
>JBBSUS010000649.1:0-2164 GCA_038234195.1 Hyphomicrobiales bacterium
ATCTCGTCGTCGACGAAGACGGTGCCGTCGAAGAGCAGCGCGTTTGCGCCGCGCACACGCTCGCGTAAGATGTCCGGCACATGGGCGCAGCCGGGGATGTAGTAGGCGGTGCGGCCATGAGCGGTCAGACGGACGCCGACGGTCATCTCGCCTTCTTCGCCGACATCGACGCTTTCGGTTTCCAGATAGAGGGGCACCTTGCCGGGCACGGAGAACACCTCGACCTCAAGCCCAGGCACAGGCTCGAAAGGTTCGCCCGGCGCCACCGGATGCTTCGAGACGAACGCCGGATCGAGAACCTGGAAGATCGGATTGTCGGCGATCGTGTCGAGAACGCCGGCGGTTCCATAAAGGCCGAAGCCCTGCTTCTCGCGAAGCGTCAGCAGGCCGGCCACGTGATCGACGTCGCCATTGGTCACCAGGACCGCGCCGAAGGGCGTCGCACGACGCGCACCTTCTTCCGCTCCGGCCAAGGGCGAGAGCGGCGGCGAGCGCATGATCTGCTCGCGCAGGTCGGGAGATGCGTTCAGCAGCAGCCAGTGGACCCCGTCGGCGGTGGCGGCGATCGAAGATTGCGAGCGTCCAGAAACGCGCGAATCTCCCGACCAGTACAGCCTGCAGACGTCGCAAAGGCAGTTCCACTGGGGATAGCCGCCGCCGGCGGCCGACCCCAAAACAAAAAGCCGCAGGCCAGATCGCTCCGGCCCGCGGCTGTCATGACTGGTCGTCAAATCAGAATTCAATCGGCATGTAGCCGTTGATTTCCATCGCGACGCAAACTTCCGTGATAACCGGCTTGTTCCAGGCCATAGGTACTCTCCCAAAGTGCAGCCGACCGCGGGAAGCGGACGACTCTCGGTGCCTCACCAACCATGTTCATAGCAAAAGCGTTGCATTCTCTCTAGACGTCGGCAGGGTAAAAGCGTCATGCGGGCCCGAACGGGAAAGTTTCCCGTTTCGCGATGGGTCAGTGGTGACCCGAGCCTTGGGCACTCCCGACCTTGCCGAGGCCATGGACGATCAGATCGGCATCGACGCCGGAGCGAGGAAGCGTGGACGCCATGCTTTCGGGCTTGCACTCGGGGCGGCTTTCGTCGGACAGGGACGCCATGGTCAAGACACCCGATCCCGACCGTCTCGCCGACGACCTTTCGAGCGGGCACCGTGCCGCGCTGGCGCAGGCGATCACGCTGGTCGAATCGACCCGCGACGATCACCGGCTCGTTGCCGCGGCGATCCTCGACCGGCTGGCACCTCGTACCGGCGGGGCGATCCGCATCGGCCTGTCCGGCGTGCCGGGCGTCGGCAAGTCGACCTTCATCGACGCCTTCGGCTCGATGCTGACGGCGCGCGGGCACAAGGTGGCGGTGCTCGCCGTCGACCCGTCCTCCGTGCGCACCGGCGGCTCGATCCTCGGCGACAAGACGCGGATGGCGCGCCTGTCGGTCGATGAACGCGCCTTCATCCGCCCGTCCCCCTCCTCCGGTACGCTCGGCGGCGTGGCGGCGAGGACGCGTGAGACGATGCAGCTTTGCGAGGCCGCCGGCTTCGACGTGGTCATCGTCGAGACGATGGGAGTCGGCCAAGCGGAGGTGACCGTCTCGGAGATGGTCGATCTGGTGCTGCTCCTGATGATCCCCGGTGGCGGCGATGAACTGCAGGGCATCAAGAAGGGCATTCTCGAGGTCGCCGACATCATCGCGATCAACAAGGCCGATGGCGAAAACGCCCAGCGCGCGCGGCGTGCCGCCTCGGAAATCCGGGCGGCGCTCAACATCCTGTCGCCGCGCTCGGCCGACTGGGCGGTGCCGGTGACCACCATTTCCGGCTTGAGTGGCGAAGGGCTCGACGATATCTGGCAGCGGATCGAACGCTTCGGCGCCATCCACCGCGAAAATGGTGCCTTCGAGGCGCGACGGGCCGAGCAGCGGGTGCGCTGGATGTGGACGAGCCTCGACGAGGCGCTGCGCCGCCGGGTGCTGACCGGTGACGAATGGCGCGCCGGCATGGCCGAAGGGGAAGCGGCGGTCCGGGCGGGAACACGGGCGCCGCGCGCCGTTGCCGAGGCGATCCTAGACCGGCTGGGCTTGCCAAGCGGTCCCGCGTCGCAGAAAGACTGAAAGAAGCCCGAATTGGCCGCACCGGGCTCGAACCATCACGCAAG
>JBBSUS010000650.1:0-2154 GCA_038234195.1 Hyphomicrobiales bacterium
CGCAAGCTCGTCTCGATCCATCTCGACGGCTCGTTTCTTCTGACCAAGGCCTGCGTGAAATACATGTATCCGCAGAAGTCCGGTGCGCTGATCTACATGGGGTCGGTGCACAGCCACGAGGCGTCGGCCTTGAAGAGCGCCTATGTGGCGGCCAAGCATGGCATCCTCGGCCTGTCGCGGGTCATGGCCAAGGAGGGCGCCAAGCATGGCGTGCGTTCCAACACCATCTGCCCCGGCTTCGTGAAGACGCCGCTCGTCGACAAGCAGATTCCCGAGCAGGCCAAGAGCCTCGGCATCAGCGAGGAGGAGGTGGTCTCGAAGATCATGCTCGGCGGCACGGTGGATACCGAATTCACCACCATGGAGGATGTCGCCGAGGTTGCGGTGTTCCTCGCCGGCTTCAAGACCAACGCGTTGACCGGTCAGTCGATCGTTCCGAGCCATGGCTGGTACATGGCCTGATTTACGCCCTGGGACCCATGCTCCAGGCTTCCATGCAGACCGACGTCACGCTTTTGGCATAGCAAGTTGAAATGGGCGATGGCGTGGAGGGCGGAGTGCGCTATCATCTCCGACAGGGCGCCGACAGGGAGTGAAAGACCGCATGGACATCGTTACCATCCAGCCGATCATCGCGCTGATCGCAGGAATTCTGATTCTCGTCGTGCCGCGGCTGTTGAATTTCATCGTCGCGCTGTACCTCATCTTCATCGGCATCACCGGCCTCTTCCCGCACCTCCTCGACCGCCTCGCGTCGGGCGGCTGACAGTGATCGCGAGCACCGCGAAGACCCGCATCGTCATCCTCGGCGGCGGCTCGGGTGGCCTGGAACTCGTCGCCGAACTCTGCGGCCGCGACGATTGTCACGTGACGCTGATCGATCGGGTGTCGACCCATCTGTGGAAGCCGCGTCTGCATGAGTTCGCAGCTGGCACCGTGAACTCGACGCTCACCGAAATGAGCTTCTACATGCTCGCCACCATGCGCGGCTTTCGCTTCGAGCAGGGCACCGTAACGGCGATCGACCGGGCGGCGAAGACCGTGCGGCTCGCCGAGATGTCGACCCATGACGGGCAGATCGTCACCGGTGCCCGAGACATCCCCTACGACATCTGCGTCGTGGCGCTGGGGGGTGTCACGCCTGATTTCGGCACGAAGGGCGTTGCCGAACAAGCCATTCGTCTCGATCAGAAGAGCGATGCAGACGAGTTTCGCGACCTGTTCATCGCAACGATGATCCACGCCCGCCAGACCAAGCAATCGGCTCGGGTCGTCATTGTCGGTTCGGGCGCGACCGGCACCGAGCTTGCGGCCCATCTGCGGCTGTCCGAACAGGCCTTCTTCGACCAGAACGAGAAGGAGCGGCAGGCCCATATCCTGGAACTGACGATCCTGGAGGCGGCGCCGGAGATCATGCCGGGGGCTGAAAAGGGCCTGCGCAACGGCGTCCTCAAGCGGCTCGACGCGCTCGACATCGATGTGCATGTCGGCGCCAAGATCAACGAGGTGACCGCAACCGAGGTCAAGGCGGAAGGTGGCAAGAGCTGGCCGGCCGATCTCGTCGTCTGGGCGGCCGGGCTCGTCGGGCACCCCTGCCTCAAGTCGCTGGCCGATTTCGAGATGGACAGGCAGGGCAGGATCGTCGTGGACGACCGACTGCGCTCCAGCGTCGATCCGTCGGTCTACGTGCTTGGCGATGCGGCAAGCCTGATCCCGGCCGGTGCGGAGAAGCCGCTGCCTCCAACGGCGCAATGCGCCAGCCAGCAGGCGACCTATCTCTCGTCTTCCCTGCCGAAGGTGATCGCCGGCAAAGCGCCAGATGCCTTCGACTTCTCCGACAAGGGTCGGCTGATCTCGCTGGGTCGGGCCGGTTCTGTCGGGGTGATCGGCTTTGCCCGGAAGAACGATTTCCTGGTCGACGGGCAGTTTGCCACCGCTGCTTATCGCGGGCTGGCGCGTCAGCATCAATGGGCGGTGCTTGGGCCGATCCGCGGCTCGGTGGCGATCCTTGCCGACATGATGTCGCCCACAAAGGGCCCGGCGATGAAGCTGCACGGCTAGGTCGGTGCCGCCTGAGGGCGGCGGACCCCGATCCGTTCGGCGCCGGCGCCATGGCAGAGCTTATTGGCCCTTGTCGCCTCGGGACGCTGGTCC